>CAIJPI010000257.1 GCA_903822525.1 uncultured Bacteroidales bacterium
CATGGTTCACGGATCCAAATCAGGGGTGTCGCATTTTGTAGCCGAAGACGAACAGGAAGGCATTCTGCTTCTCCGAAAACTTCTGAGTTACCTTCCACAGAATAACCTTGAAGATCCGCCTATCGTCCCTTGTCTCGACCCTATTGACCGTCTGGAAGAAACATTGAATGAAATTGTTCCCGAAAATCCGAACAAACCTTATGATGTTAAAGATGTAATTCATCTGGTTGCCGATAACAACGAATTTCTGGAAGTAGCCCGCCATTTTGCACCCAATATTGTTACGGGATATGCCCGTTTTAACGGCATGTCGGTAGGTATAGTTGCCAATCAGCCTAATTATCTGGCAGGTGTACTCGATATAAACGCATCCCGCAAGGCAGCGCGCTTTGTTCGTTTCTGCGATGCTTTCAACATTCCAATACTCACACTGGTGGATGTTCCCGGATTTCTTCCCGGTACGGCACAGGAGTACGGAGGAATAATAATTCACGGGGCAAAACTATTATTTGCCTATGGCGAAGCTACAGTACCCAAAGTTACTGTAATTCTTCGCAAGGCTTATGGAGGTGCGTATGATGTAATGAGCTCGAAGCATTTGCGCGGTGATATCAATTATGCATGGCCATCGGCCGAAATTGCCGTAATGGGTCCGAAAGGCGCTATCGAAGTGCTCTACAATAAAAAGCTTGCCGCAATTGAAGATAAAACAATCAGGGAAGACCTTTTCCATAAGTATGAAGATGAATATAAAGCCAAGTTTGCAAATCCGTATGATGCTGCAAAATATGGTTTTATTGATGATATAATTGTGCCGCGAAACACACGCTTCAGGGTAATCCGCGCATTTCAGGCATTATCAACCAAAAAAGATACAAATCCGCCTAAGAAACATTCAAATCTACCATTATGATGCTTACATCTATATTTCTGGCAGTAAGTGGCGAACGGGTGCGTGGTGCAGCTGCTGAGGAATTTGGAAAAATGGACCCAACAGGCCTGGCTATGACAATTATTGCCATGACAGTTGTATTTATTGCATTAATACTTCTCTATCTCACTTTCAAGTATGTTGCAAAACTCTACAATGTCGATATAAAAAAGCGACTCAGAAAAAGTCGCCCGGGTATGGAAGTGCCTGAATCACTTGAGGATATCCCTGGCGAAACGCTTGCTGCTATTTCCCTCGCATTACACCTTTACCATGAACAAATGTTAGGTTTGGAAGATGCAGTAATTACCTTTAAAAATGCAGCTAAAAATTATTCTCCATGGAGTTCAAAAATTTATGGATTACGCAGAATCCCCAAAAACTAAAAAATGAAGAACTTTAAATTCACCATTAATGGTAATGCATACGAGGCCGATATACTAGGCATCGAAGACAATATAGCCGAAGTATCTATAAATGGTGTTACCTATTCTGTTGAAATAGACAGAAAAATGCAAACTGTTAAAACGCCCAAACTTGTCCGTACCCTGGCTGTTCCATCTACTGATTCGCACCCGTCGGTTTCCAAAACAGCAAGCCCTTCAGCGCCAAAGGGTACCGGCAATATCAAATCACCTTTGCCAGGTGTAATCCTTGACATGTATGTTCGTGAAGGCGATATGGTTAAAATCGGGCAGAAACTGCTTATGCTTGAGGCGATGAAAATGGAGAACATAATCAATGCCGATAAGGAAGGGAAAGTTACTGCCATTAAAGCGGGCAAGGGCGACAGTGTGATGGAAGGTGATATTCTTATCGTAATCGGAGAGTAAAAACATGGATACATCTGGAAATTTCTGGACATTTTTGTCTGATCACCTGAATCAGTTCATGGATTATACATCCTTTGCCAATTTTACATTCGGGCATGTGATTATGATTTTTATCGGACTCACATTTATTTACCTGGCCATCTCAAAGGAGTATGAGCCTATGCTGCTGATACCTATCGGATTTGGAATGCTGATTGGCAATATTCCTTTTTGGGGAGTTGAACACATAGCTAATAGTGATCCTGCCAACCTGCAGATTGGTATTTATCAGAGTGGTAGTGTATTAAATTATCTATATTTTGGTGTACGGCAAGGTATTTATCCGCCGTTGATCTTCCTTGGTATTGGTGCAATGACCGACTTTTCGGCACTCATCTCCAATCCTAAACTCATCCTGATTGGTGCTGCAGCTCAGTTGGGTATTTTTGGGGCATATGCAGCAGCTCTGGCATTGGGATTTCCTCCATCCGAAGCAGGAGCAATAGGTATTATTGGTGGTGCCGATGGTCCGACTGCTATATTCCTGGCATCGAAACTTGCACCTGATCTGGTTGGAGCTATTGCTGTTTCAGCCTATTCATATATGGCTTTGGTTCCTGTTATTCAACCTCCTGTAATGCGTTTGTTAACCACCCACAAGGAACGTCTTATCCGGATGAAACCACCTCGCACTGTATCGAAACTTGAAAAAATCCTTTTCCCCATCATTGGACTGCTGTTCACCTGTTTTATTGTTCCTTCGGGTTTGCCTTTACTGGGGATGCTTTTCTTTGGAAATTTACTGAAAGAAAGTACTGTTACCCGCCGTTTAGCTGAAACAGCAAAGGGTCCGATGATTGATATCGTTACTATTCTTATTGGTCTTACGGTAGGAGCATCAACGCAGGCAACTACTTTCCTGACTGCTAAATCAGTAGGCATATTTGCATTGGGAGCCTGTTCATTTATTGTTGCGACTTTTGGCGGTGTTATGTTTGTAAAAATAATTAACCTCTTCCTGAAAGAAGGTAATAAGATAAATCCGCTTATCGGAAATGCCGGTGTTTCGGCAGTGCCTGACAGTGCGCGCGTATCGCAGATAGTAGGGCTCGAATACGATAAGACTAATCACCTGCTGATGCATGCCATGGGACCCAATGTAGCAGGAGTAATCGGCAGTGCAGTTGCTGCCGGAGTTTTGCTGAGTTTCTTGTTTTAAGGCTAAATAGTTGGATATAAAATCCCATTAAGCAGTCTTAAATCATATAAGTTTACCCCTGAAATTTTAGAGTTATATCCTCCAAAGCTTCCGGATCGTAAATCTGCCTCAATCAATATATCAGATAGAAAATACTTTAATTAATTTTCTGTCACCCCGGTAGCTTTCCTTCTGCATGGATAGGAAGATTCACTGTTCAAAATTAAATATCTGTTTATTCAGAAAGATAGCTCCATAATCCGGGGCTTTTTTTATTTTTACAGGATAGTAATTTTTACTTAAATTTGCTCTAAACTACTCAGAATATGCTTATTATAGGAATTGCAGGCGGCTCGGGATGCGGTAAAACAACGGTTGTTCGCGAAATTATCAAGCGTTTGCCTAAGAATTCGGTTGCTGTGATTCCACAGGATGCTTATTACTGGGATAACGGCCATCTTTCGCCGGAAGAAAAGCTAAGCATCAATTTTGACCACCCGAATTCGTTCGATTGGAGTTTACTGGTTGAACATATTGATGCACTACGCCGGGGCGAAAGTATTGAAATGCCTGTTTACTCTTATATAGCATGTGCCCGATTGACCGAAACGGTAAGGGTTGAGCCCCGGAAAGTTATAATTGTTGAAGGAATTCTGATTTACAGCGATCCCGAATTGGTCAAGCGGCTGGATATAAAGGTTTTTGTGGATGCCGAAAACGATGAACGACTCATGCGCATCATCAGGCGCGATACCGTTGAGCGTGGGCGCGATGCTATGCAGGTACTCGAACATTATACAAGATGGGTCAAGCCGATGCACCTTCAGTTTATTGAACCTAATAAGCGGTATGCCGATATTATTGTCCCGCAGGGTGGCGAAAACAAAGTTGCCATTGAAATACTTGCTTCGCGAATTAAAATGAAACTGGATTCGGGGAACTGAAAAAACCCAGACTTAGCACATCGTACATCCAACATCGCACATCCGACATTTTTTACTCATTATCATCCGCAAACCATTCCGCATAGGATGTTACAGTTTCGCGGAGCAATAAATGGTGAAGCTTTATGTTTTCAGGCAGGTGATTTTTAAGCCGTGAAACGAAATCAATAAGCATGTTCTCGCTGGTGGGCTGATAATCGACAAGTATGGTACGGCCGAACATTTCAATATCCGGGTTAAAATCATCAGCCGATTCCCGGTTCAACACCAGGGCATGATCAAAATCATCGACAATGCTCTTACGCACGATTTTCTTCAGATCGCCGAAGTCCATAACCATACCTAATTTAACCGAATTTTTATCCTGAACCGGAACACCGGCAATTGTAACCAGCAGTTCGTATGAATGACCGTGAATATTACGGCAAAGCCCGTCGTAGCCTTTAAGGGCATGAGCCATCTCAAATTTAAACTCTTTTGTAATACGTATGGTTTGCAAAATAATCGGGGTTTTGTTGATTAAAGTTCAAAGGGTTAAGGGTTCAAGGGTTCAGGGGTTCAGGTGTTCAAGGGTTCAAGGGTTCAAAGGTTCAAGGGTTCAAGGGTTCAAGGGGTCAAGGGGTCAAGGGTTCAAGGGTTCAAGGGTTCAAGGGTTCAAGGGTTCAAAGGTTCAAGGGTTTAGGGGTTAGGGATCTCAATTGTGCTGTTGTTTGGTAGCTTAGAATCCCTCTCTTTCCCTCTCCCGGTCGCTCCCTCTCCCAATCCCTCCCTCTCCCAATCGCTCCCTCTCCCAATCGCTCCCTCTTCCCATCGCTCCCTCTCAGTGTTTCTTCGTGCACTCTGTGCCTCAGTGGTTAAAAAGTTCAAAGGTTTCAGAGTTTCAGGGTTTCAGGATTGAAATGTCACTGAAATTAAAACACTTCGTTTTATGGGTTCATTTTCCTTGTTATTTCATACTGCTAGTGCATTCTGAACCTATTTTTTAATGATCCTGGCCTGGTACAATGTGTTGTAGTTGTTCAGTGCAAGACGCACCAGGTAAAAGCCAGCAGGCAAAGCTTCTAAATTCAGTATGGCTTTTTCACCCAGTATGGTCAAAGGTGCATTTACTGGCGCTCCTGCCGACGAGGAAACAGTGAAGATATTATTTTGTGAGTTGAATTCGGGAGGCAGGGTTATGGTACATGAACCTGTAACCGGGTTTGGATATACCTGTAGAGCTACCTGAGCCGGTTCGTCAAAAATACCGGTATTGGAACCCCAAATGCTATTGGCATATTCAGGGTGATCGATAAAAGGATTGCGGTTGTGCTGAATAGCGTACACGGCATTGTTGCGGTCGGTTTCCTTTTGTGATACCGGATCCGTTGTAGCCCAGATAAGGAGCATGGCCCTTGCCCAGGGTTTGAATTGCGATCCGGTTACCATATCGCTGCCTGGCCAGCCGCTATCTTCTTTATAATACCTGGTGGACATGTAAAAATAATTCCGTGCAAAGTCACCTTTGTACTCATCGCGGGGTTCAAAAACAATACCGGTATAACCTGGTGTGGCGCAATTGCCGAGTTTCGATCCATTCTGCGATGTCCACGATGCAGTTCCAACTTCGCCGTACGGATAATTTGAACGTCGGCCGTTTACATAACCATCAGTGGCAACTATATGAAACAAATCAGTGTACATGGGTGAGCTATCGTTAAACCAGCTTTTGGGCCATGAATGTTCGCGGTTGTAGCAATCGCTCTCGCCACCGTACGATCCGCACTGATCGCTGACAAATGTATATTCATAAGGAGGCGTACCACCCGGAATGTCGGAATACATGTCCCAAACTTTGCCGTTGGATTTTTTATCAGTAGTCTTAAATGATGTCCATATCTGATCGTAGGAAACAGCTGTATGATTATCGATAATATCGTGAAGAGCCTGTTGCAGTTGAGTGCCCAATTTGCCTGAAGCTGTATTATAATACCCCGCAGGTGGCTGGGCTTTTGCGAGGACAAAAATGAGGGTAATCGTAAATGTTAAAAGAATTTGTTTCATTAAGTGTAAAAGTTTAAGATTAGGCTTTAAGTAATATATGGTACAGGTAATTATTGGATTTCAGAATCCGGTTAAATTTAACATCAGTTTGATGGCTGCAGCTAGCAGAAGTAACCCTCCCACTTGTGCCAGTTTGATTTTAGATGAAATGGCAAGCTGGTTTTTTGATAGGAGTACACCTGCCAGGATTCCTGAAAACAGGAAAACACCCGTTAAAATCCAATGCAGGTAAGGCTGTAACGACACTAGTCCTATTGCAACACCAACTGCCAAAGGAGCTATGCCCTCTGTCAAAGCTGCAATCAAAATAACTTTATTATTCAGGTAGTCATATTTTTTTTCCGGTGCCTGATTTCTGATACCGGTAAACAATATTTTCAGACCTATAATAAGCAATATGCTCAGGCTGATCGTCATGTTTATCTGCATATCGGAACTGCCTGCCTTATATCCTACCCATACACCGGTTCCGGCCATACAAAATTGCAAGAGGAACATTATTCCCATGTAATAAACCTTACGGACCAGAAGTTCGCTGGCAAGAGCAATTCCGGCATTAAGGTATGACATCCAGGAGCTGAAAACCAGGGCCAGGGCCAGTATTACAATTTCGAAGGTGTTCATGGTAACAATTAATCTGTATTACTAAATTGCAGCATATACCAATGCAGTAATGATTTCCAGGTAGATGCGATCGGTTTCACTAAACGAATTTAATGTTGTACTATCCACATCCAACACTGCCATTATATTGCCTTCTGTATCACGAACAGGCACAACTATTTCGGAACTTGAACGCGAATCGCAGGCTATATGTCCCGGGAACTGGTGCACATCACTAACAACTATGCTTTTTTGTTGAGCAACCGCAGCAAGACAAACGCCTGATCCCTGCAATACCTGGCAGGCTACCGGACCCTGGTAAGGACCAACAATCATGGTATCGCCATGCGCAAAATAGAAGCCGCACCAAAAGAAATAATCGAACTTATGGCTCAGCACAGCAGCAATGGTAGCCATCCTGGCAACAGGATCGCTGGTTTTGGTGAGTAAACTACTGAGTTGAGTGATAATCCGCTGATAACGGCCCTCTTTTTTCGATTCTTCCATGCTCAAAAAATAGCCGGTAAAGATACGAACATTCAGCAGAAAATTCATTTTTACTTTTCGTATGGAAATCAGCGAGATGAGCTGAGTGTGAATTCAATCCTACAACGAAAGGGTATCGGATAAAAATGTTAACTCATTTCCGACACGTACCGGACTTCTGCCAACTCGCAAAAACGCTTACCTTTGGATTCAATAAAATTCGTTGTTCATGAACTATTCAGGTAAAGTTACTTCCCGCCTTCCTAATGCCGGGACTTCCATATTTGCAGTAATGTCGGGATTGGCCAACGAGGTTGGTGCCATTAACCTGTCGCAGGGATTTCCTGATTTCCCTATTTCGATGGAACTGGTTGAGCTGGTAAATCATTATATGCATAAAGGGTTTAATCAATATGCTCCCATGCCGGGCGTAATGGCACTTCGCGAGGCGATTGCTGTAAAGGCATCTGATACTTTCGGTATTATGTACGATCCTCAGACTGAGATTAATATTACGGCCGGTGCTACCGAAGGCATTTTCTGTGTGATCACAGCTATGATCCATCCCGGTGACGAAGCAATAATAATAGAGCCGGCATACGACAGCTATGCGCCGGCGGTAGAACTCTGCGGAGGTGTTGTGCGCTATTCGGCATTGCAGGTTCCTGCCTACACCATCAACTGGCCGGAGGTTGAAAGCCTTATCAGCAGCCGTACCAAAATGATTATGATCAATACGCCGCATAACCCGACCGGAAGTGTACTCTCGGCATCCGATCTGGCACACCTCGACCGTATAACACGCAATACCAACATTGTGGTAATGAGCGATGAAGTATATGAACACCTGATTTTCGATGGCATTCGGCACGAAAGCGTTTGTTATTATCCTGAACTTGCAGCACGTAGTTTTGTAATAGGATCATTTGGCAAAACCTTTCATACCACAGGCTGGAAAACGGGCTTTATTATGGCTCCGGCCGTATTAATGGCCGAAGTCAGGAAGGTACACCAGTTTGTGGTTTTTGCATCCAATACACCCATTCAATATGCTGTTGCTGATTATTTGAAAAACAAAGAAACATACCTGCAACTTCCCTCTTTCTATCAGCAAAAGCGTGACCTTTTTGCCGGACTTGTGAAGGAATCACGTTTCAGGATAATTCCTTCCTACGGCACCTATTTTCAACTGCTCGATTACAGTACAATTTCCGACGAAAAAGAAATGGATTTTGCCGTCAGGATCACAAAAGAATATGGTGTTGCATCGGTGCCGGTATCACCTTTTTATCATGATAAGCAGGATAATCATGCGCTCCGTTTCTGTTTTGCCAAAACGGAAGAAACATTAATTAAAGCAGCCGGAATATTATGTACGATCTGACGATAACTCTTATTCAGCCCGACCTGGTGTGGCAGGATAAAAAGAGCAACCTGCTGAAGTTTGAGGATTTTTTTCAAAAAATTGACCGAAGAACAGACCTGATTGTATTGCCCGAAATGTTCAATACCGGATTTGTTGTCGATCAGCGCTCTTTAGCCGAGAATATGAATGGCCCGACCCTTGAATGGATGGCCTTTCAGGCTTCGAAGATGAAATGCGTGATAACCGGCAGCCTGGTAATCCTCGATAATGGAAAATATTACAACCGCCTTATCTGGATGAAACCGGATGGTAAATACCTCACCTACGACAAGCGACACTTATTTCATCCCGGTAATGAACATGAACAGTTTTCGCAAGGATCCGAAAAATTGGTAGTTGACCTGCTTGGATGGAAAATCTGCCCGCTGGTATGCTACGACCTTCGTTTCCCGGTATGGAGTAAAAACACCTGGGCAAACGGATTTTACGAATATGATATTCTGATCTATATGGCAAACTGGCCTGCCGCACGGAGTTATGCCTACCGGCAATTGTTGATTGCCCGTGCTATCGAAAACCAGTGTTATGTGGTTGGCGTTAACAGGGTTGGCATCGATGGGAAAGGAACCAGCCACCAGGGGGACTCTGCCGTTATCGATTTTAAGGGTAAGCATGTAACTGAACTTGCTACCGACAGGGAAGGTCTGGAAACACTGAATCTGAATTATAGTCATCTGGACGAATTCAGGAAAGGCTTTATGGTGGGGATGGATTGGGATGTTTTTGAGATTAGGGGATGAAAGGTTTCAGGGTTTCAGGGTTTCAGGGTTTCAGGGTTTCAGGGTTGGAGGGTTGTCGGAAAGAGCTCAGCTTTTTTCAGGAACGAAGCCATCATTACTATTTAAACTACAAACGGTATCTTTGCAGCCGTAAAAGTTAAGCATGGACAAATATTTAATAGTTGGATTAGGTAACATTGGCGAGGAGTATGCAAATACACGCCATAATATCGGGTTTATTGTGGCTGATGCGCTGGCTGGCGAACTGGGTGTGAAATTCGCAATCGAAAGGCATGCATTTATGACCGAAGCCAGGCTGAAAAATAAACTTCTTATTATTATCAAGCCTACTACCTATATGAATCTGAGTGGTAAAGCTGTTAAATACTGGATGGATAAGGAAAAGATCCCACCCGAAAATATACTTGTGATCACCGATGATGTTGACCTGGACCTTGGCGTTTTGCGCCTTCGTACCAAAGGAAGCGGAGGCAGCCACAACGGCTTGAACCATATAATCGAAACCCTTCTTATTTCTGACTGGTCGAGGCTGCGGTTTGGTATCGGTAAGGATTATGCCCGTGGTTTCCAGGTTGATTATGTAATAGGTCAATGGTCGAAAAAAGAAGAGAAGATACTGGGTCCACGCATCGAAATGGCAGTTTCAATAGTGAAAAGTTTTGTTCTGGCCGGGGCTACCCAAACTATGTCGGAATTTAATAATAAGTGACAGCACTGAAATAAGTTTTTAGCGCGAAACCATCGTCATTATAGCATTCTGCAATTTATTTTCAGGATTCAGTATATATAATATTAAAAATATAAGTCATATTTTAAAGGCAAAGTATGAAAATAGCCTTATAATATTAAATAATAAATATAAAAACATCCTCATTATATTAAAAGATGTATTATCTTTACATTGAAATCAGATATGGAGATGGAAAGAAACATTACAAAATATTTTTTGGAATGGAAAAAAAAGCCTGGCCGAAAGCCTTTAATAGTCAGGGGGGCGCGGCAAACAGGTAAATCATATTCAATCACTGCTTTTGGAAAAGAGAATTTTGAAGGTGCAACGCATATTCTCAACTTTGAGCGAAGGCCGGATCTTCATCATGTGTTTGAAAAGAATTATGAAATTGCAAGGATAGTATCCGAGTTAGAAATTCTGATTAATAAGAAAATTACTCCTGGTAAAGACTTGTTATTTTTTGACGAAATACAGGAATGCCCGAAAGCAATTGTTTCTCTACGCTATTTTTACGAGGAAATGCCCGAACTCCATGTTATTGCTGCAGGCTCTTTACTTGAATTTGCTTTGAGGGACATACCTTTTCCTGTAGGGCGCATTCAGCTCCTGAACATGTATCCGATGAGTTTTTACGAATTTCTGAAAGCGACCGGCAATGCCATTGCTGCAGAAAGTGTTAATGGTGAACCAAAAGAGCTATCCGAATCCGTTCACAACATGTTGAAGGACGAAATACGCAACTATTTTTTCATAGGAGGTATGCCGGAATGTGTGAGAACCTATGTTGAAACACGCAGTCTGAAAGCCGTATTCGAAATTCAGTCGGATCTGATTAGCACCTTCCGGCAGGATTATGCCAGATATGCTGGAAAGGCGGATATATCATGCCTGAATTCAGTATTGTTTAATATTTCACAAAAAGTAGGTGAGCAGATCAAATACTCTGAATTAGCTGATGGGTTCTCAAATCCCACCATAAAAAAGGCATTTGATTTACTCGAAATGGCACGGATGATTAAAAAGGTCAGAGCTGCTGCTCCTTCAGGAATACCATTAGGGGCAAGCGCAAAAGAAAAGAAGTTTAAAGCTGTTATGCTGGATATTGGCCTGATGGCAAATCTAAATGGATTCAATATTTCGAAAGAATACATGAAGATTGACTTGCTATCTATTTTCAGAGGTGCGATGGCAGAACAATTTGTTGGACAGGAAATACTGGCTGAAACAAATTCCGAGCTCCATTATTGGGCAAGAGAGGCAAGTGGTAGCAGTGCTGAAACTGATTATCTGATTGAAAAACAAGGTAAAGTCATGCCTGTTGAGGTTAAAAACGGGAAAAGCGGAAGCCTCAAAAGTTTGCATTTGCTACTGAAAACATATAGCAATGTTGAACACTCTTATGTTTTTTCCGATGCTAATTACGGACAGATTCCTGATCAAGGCATCACATTTCTGCCTCTGTATTTTGCTGCTTCAGCATGTAGAGCAGACTAAATATTTTCAGACCTGCAAAAGGTAAAGAATCATTTCTTTTTATTCTGAATCAAATACAACACTCACGACTATGAGTTCAAAAATGGATAACCTTCGTTTAAATTATAAAATCTGGATCGAAACTGACGGTAATATTGGTGTATTGGGTGATAAAAAATGTGAACTGCTACGAGCCATCGACGAAACAGGATCGCTGAACGATGCCATGAAAAAGCTTGGGTTAACCTACCGGAAAACCTGGGATAACCTCCGTAAAATAGAACATGAACTGGGTTTTCCCCTTATCATACCTACCCGTGGAGGTGCTGAAGGGGGCAGCACTGTTTTAACACTGGAAGCCAAAATCATTATCAAAGCTTTCGAGAAATTCCATCAGGAATATGATTCTATTATTCAGAATGGATTTGAGTCCATCCTTGCCGATCTGAAGGAAAAGATTAAATAAAACTTATCATCTTTCGCTTGCACCCTTCTAAAATAATGATACTTTTGCCTGCGAATTGCAAAAACATGCAAGTCGAAAATAAGAACTAAGTATCAGCAATTTATGAATAATGCTATTTACAATTTTCCTCTGCCCGACAATGAACTTGTTCTGGGGTATAAAAAGGACAGCCCGGAAAGAGAACAACTGGAGAAGGAGATTCAACGACAACTTTTGAATCCTATTGAAATTCCGCTGATCATTGGTGGGGTTGAAGTCAGGACTGCTCAAACCGGGCAGGTCAGGATGCCACATCAACATTCGCATATACTGGCAACATATTTTAAAGCCGGTGAAAAAGAAGTTCAAATGGCCATTGATGCTGCAATGGTTGCGCATAGGGTCTGGTCTGATCTGTCCTGGACAGTTCGTGCCTCCATTCTGCTGAAAGCAGCAGAACTGATTTCGGGTAAGTACAGGGCCGTCATGAATGCAGCCACCATGTTGGGACAAAGTAAAAACATCTTTCAGGCTGAAATAGATTCGGTGTGCGAAACCATTGATTTTCTGAAGTTTAACGCCTATTTTATATCGCAGATATATGAGATGCAGCCACGATCGGCATATAATCAATTGAACAAAATGGAATTCCGCCCGTTGGAAGGGTTTGTATTTACTGTAAGTCCTTTCAATTTTACTTCCATAGCATCCAATCTGAATATGGCTCCTGTTATGATGGGAAACACAACGGTTTGGAAGCCTGCTACTACAGCTTTATTATCCAATTACTACCTGATGAAAATTTTTCAGGAAGCCGGACTTCCTGATGGGGTAATTAATTTTATACCCGGTAGCGGTGCGCTGATAGGTAAAGTAGCACTGGCTTCGCCCGACCTGGCCGGCATTCATTTTACAGGGTCGAATGCTACATTTAACCACCTCTGGAAGCAGGTAGCCCTGCAGTTACCTCATTACAAATCGTATCCCCGTTTAATTGGAGAGACCGGGGGTAAAAATTTCATTTTTGTGCACCCAACTGCCGATGCAAAGGAAGTAGCTGTTAATGCCTATCGGGGCGCATTCGAATACCAGGGTCAGAAATGTTCGGCCGTTTCACGTATGTACGTACCCTTGTCACTTTGGCCGGAAGTCAAATCAGAGTTAATAAGAATAAGTTCCGATGCATCCATGGGAAATGTAACGGATACGGGGAATTTTATAAATGCGGTGATTGATGAGGGTTCCTTCGATAACTGTATGAGTTATATCTCGTATGCAATAACATCGGATGATGCTGAAATTATTGCAGGAGGACACGGAGATAAAAGCATAGGATACTTTGTTGAACCTACCATTATTGTTACCACCAATCCGAAATTTAAATCGATGGAGGAAGAAATATTTGGCCCTGTACTGACCTTGTATGTGTACGATGATGACAAACTGCAGGAAACAATTGAACTCTGCAACACAACTTCACCGTACGGTCTTACCGGAGCCGTGTTTTCGCGCGACAGGGTAGCTGCTTCATACATGTGTGAGCAACTCAGGTATGCGGCGGGTAATTTTTACATCAACGACAAACCAACCGGTGCCATAGTAGGATTACAGCCTTTCGGCGGCTCACGTGCATCGGGAACAAACGATAAAGCCGGAGGTGAATTCAACCTTATCAGGTGGGTGAGTCCACGAACCATAAAGGAAACCTTTCAGCCTGCAACTGAGTACAGGTATGGATATATGATGGAATAAAAATGAGAGGTTCTGATAATTGGAATAAGGAAAGGAAATCAAAATTTATTCTGAACAGAATTTAAGTGCCGCATTCAGAATCAGAGTCTGCACATTTACAACAGAAAATGTAAAACGTATCCAAGGTTAGCAACCGGCACATGGAACCTGGCACACAGCACTTTTAAAAACAGACTGACAATATTATTATTAACCAGAACCAAATCAAATAACTTACATACTAAATGAGAATAGATTTAAAGAATTTAGGAATTGAAGCCGTAAACCCAGGTGCCTGCACCGGAAGCGAATGGCTTAATACCCAGGGCGACGAAACCGCATCCTATTCGCCTATTGATGGTTCGCTTATTGCGAAAGTAACAAATGCTACGCTTGATGACTACGAACATATTGTAGCCAAAGCCCGTGAAGCCTACCTGAAATGGCGCATAATCCCTGCACCCAAAAGGGGTGAAGTGGTTCGTCAGATAGGAGAAGCTCTGCGCGAAAAAAAGACAGAACTTGGATACCTGGTCTCACTCGAAATGGGCAAAATTTATGAAGAAGGTCTGGGTGAAGTTCAGGAAATGATCGACATCTGCGAATTCTCAGTAGGACAATCCCGCTTGCTGAACGGAGCAACCATGCATTCCGAGCGCCCGTTTCATCGCATGTATGATCAATATCACCCGATTGGAATTGTCGGGATTATCACATCTTTCAATTTTCCGGTTGCCGTATGGGGCTGGAATGCAATGCTTGCGGCTATTGCCGGTGATGTGGTAATCTGGAAACCCAGCTCAAAAACACCGCTTTGTGCATTGGCTGTTCAGAAGATTATTGCTGAAACACTCAGGGCCAATAATGTACCTGAAGGGGTTTTCAATATGATAGTGGCAAAATCAACTGTTCTGGGCGATAACTTTGCTGCCGACAAACGTATTTCGCTGATGTCGGTAACCGGCTCAACTGCAGTGGGTAGGAGAGTGGCTGCTATTGTTGGGAAAAGACTTGGCAAAACCATACTTGAACTCGGCGGCAACAATGCCGTTGTTATTTCCAAACATGCCGACCTTGATATGACGCTGCAATCGGTTGTATTTGGTGCTGTCGGAACCTGCGGTCAACGTTGTACTTCCACCCGCAGGCTAATCATTCACGAATCGGTTTATGACATAGTTAAAACCCGTTTGGTTGCTGCTTACGAAAGCATTAGTGACCGGATTGGTGATCCGCTTGAAAAAGACACACTTGTTGGACCTTTGGTGGATGGAACTGCGGTAAATAATTTCCTTCATGCGATTGAGGAAGTTCAAAAAGAAGGTGGAACTCTTGTGTATGGCGGAACAAGCCTTAAAGGCGAAAAGTATCCTAATGGCAATTATGTTCTTCCAGCTGTGGTTGAAGCCGAAAATCATTACCAAATGGTTCAGGAAGAAACTTTTGCGCCTATTGTATACCTGATAAAGTACAAAGCCATTGAAGACGCAATTGCTCTGAATAACAATGTTCCACAGGGATTATCATCCTGTATTTTTACAGAAAACCTGGTAGAAGCAGAGACATTTCTCTCCGAAACCGGCTCCGATTGTGGAATAGCGAATGTTAATCTGGGTACTTCAGGAGCTGAAATCGGGGGCGCTTTTGGTGGAGAGAAAGATACAGGAGGTGGCCGCGAATCGGGTTCTGATGCCTGGAAAGCATATATGCGACGCCAGACTAATACCATTAATTTTAGCGGTCAGACAGCCCTGGCGCAGGGAATAACGTTTGATTTTTAGTGTCTGCACACCCGAAGGGGTGTCTGACACTAAAAGCCGGACTGGATTTTTAGCCAGCTGATTTATTTGCATTACCCAATGAAGAAAATTCTCTCTTCTGTCCATTTTCGGCTAATTCCAAGGGATTAGTATTTCGAAAATGGACAGGAGCTGAGTCCTGAAATGATATTTTACATTAGCCAAATGGAATTGCCGCCAGATTTTATTCTGAACGCACAACTGCATGTTCGAACGTGCTGATTTAGCAGCACTCATTCAAACAGGTCAATTCATTGATCAGATTACTGGTTTTACCAGATGTCTTTATCTGATTCTGAACCAAACTGTGGAACTTTTATCGGCGGTTTAAAATATATCGCCTAATTTTACCGGGAAATACTTCTGATCTGTTTTTTGCCATTCTCTGTTGCTGTGTCCATGGATTATTCTTCATCTTAGGGATATTGCTTCAACGATTTCAACCGGTAAAATCAACTGGAAGTGAACTTTTCCCGATAAAAATCTATGCCGTCAAATATCCCTTCAGTTAAAAAAATCTGGTTTATCTCCTGGCCGATAATGATCAGCCTGGTGGCCCAGAATATCGTAAATGTGACGGATACTGCTTTTCTCGGGCATGTTGGAGCAGTTGAACTGGGTGCTTCCGCAATAGGGGGGTTGTTTTATATCACCTTATTTATGGTGGCATATGGATTTACAACCGGTGTTCAGATATTGATAGCCCGACGCCACGGAGAAAAAGAATATGTGGCTATTGGGTCGGTTTTTGATAATAGTTTCTATTTTCTGGGCATAACTACTATACTTATTACCGCGCTGATTGTTTTTTTTGGTGCCAATATACTGAAACCATTTATTGCTTCCGAAGCGGTGTTCCATGCGAGCACAGTGTTTTTGAAATACAGGATCTTCGGTTTGTTTTTTGCTTCATCAGCCTTACTCTTCCGGTCATTCTACACAGGTATCGCTTTTACAAAATACATCAGTATCAGTGCAGCAATCATGGCTGGGATCAATGTAATACTTGCCTATGGGCTGATATTCGGCAAAATGGGATTTCCCGAAATGGGTATCGCAGGGGCCGGACTAGCTTCATCCATATCCGAAGCCTGTGCGCTGATTTTCTTTTTTGCAATTACCGCCCGTAAGGCTCACCTGGCAAAATTTAAGCTTTTCACATTTGCGAAACCTGATTTTGCAATTATTAAAAGTACGCTCGATGTATCACTCTATATTATGATACAGTTTGTATTGTCGCATGCCGTATGGCTCGGATTTTTCCTGTTGATAGAAAAAATGGGCGAAACCTCGCTTGCCGTTTCCAACATTATCCGCAGTATATACATGCTGCTGATGATCCCGGCATGGGCCATGAGTTCAGCCACCAGCAGCATTGTAAGCAATGCCATAGGTGCAGGATTTTCAAGGCATGTAATCCCTATCATAAATAAAGTGTTGGTGTTCAGTATGGGCATCATGCTATTTGTGGCTATTGTTGCCGCTTTTATACCTCACTTTATGATTTCCATTTATACAAGCGATATCCAACTTCAGCAAGCATCTGTTTCTTCCTATTATATTATTCTGGGTGCAGTATTCATGTTTTCGGCGACTATAGTTTTATTTAATGGTGTCCTTGGTACAGGAAATACCCGTACCGGCTTAGCAATTGAGTTGGTAACGCTGGCATTATACCTTGTATTGGCCTGGCTGCTAGCAGTAATACTGCGCGAACCCATTGAGGTAGTCTGGCTATGCGAATATATTTACAGCATCAGTATGGGTATTCTGTCTTGGTTGTATTTGAAAAAAGGGAAATGGGAAGGTCGAATGATCTGAGAAGGATATGTTCAATGCGAATGTCATAGCATTGCTTTTGCTTAAGCGATTTCGCTTAAGCAAACAAAAATCCCTGCAACATATTAGTCCTCATTTTTTCATTTTTTACGGGATTATACATATTATTCCTATCTTTCGGCTTTAAAACGAAGGATTTTCATTCTAATCGCTTATTATGGAATGGTTTGTAATTGTTAATCCCAATGCAGGGAAACGCAAAGGGGAAAAAGATTGGCTCGAAATTGCCGCACAACTTACTGCGGCCGGAATAGAATTTGTAAATGTGTTTACCGAGCATCGCGGACATGCGGTTATTCTTACCCGGAAATTTATCGAAAACGGACATCGTAATATTATTGTTGTCGGCGGCGACGGCACACTGAATGAAGTTGTAAACGGGATATTCACTCAGGCTCATGTTCCAACAAACGAAATAACTCTGGCCATGATCCCGGTTGGAACCGGCAACGACTGGTGCCGTATGTTCAACATTCCGGGCGACTATAAACAGGCGATCAAACTGATTACAAAGCGGAAAATTTTCGTTCAGGATACCGGCACCATTAAATACATTGCTACCGAAGGAGGTGAAAAAACCCGCTACTTTATCAATATGGCAGGAATGGGATTTGATGCTCTGGTTGCACAAAAAACAAATAAACAGAAGGATCAGGGGAGAAGCAATCCCTTGTCGTATGTTATCAATATTTTTTCCAGCCTGTTTTTCTATACATTTACCAAAGTAACTATTCTGCTTGACAGCGAAAAAGTTATATCCGATATTTTCAGCATGAGTGTCGGAATATGCCAGTACAACGGAGGCGGAATGAAACAGGCCCCAGGTGCATTACCGGATGATGGCTTATTTGACATGACAATTATAAAGCCCATTGGCAAATTCAAAATAATCAGGAATATCATCAAACTGTTTGATGGAAGCTTTACACGCTTACCCGAAGTAAGTACCTTCCGCTCATCAAAAATCATAATTCATTCGGAACCTCCTATGTATATGGAAGCCGACGGAGAATCGCTGGGGCATACACCTTTTGTGTTCAACATCCTCCCTCAAAGCCTGAATGTTATTAGTGGTCTGAAATAGTCCTTGCTGAAAAGCAGAAAAAGATTCACCGGGTATTGAAAGGAAAGACAGGAATAATTGAAACTGCTCACGTTGAAACAGTTCTATAAAGATCAATTAAGAGCTTTCTGTTAACAAGCCTTTAACTAAATAAAAATATTTTGCTTTTACAAAAGCAGTACTTTTGTATGCAATTACATGAATATGAATCTGAAGCACCTTCGTGTTTATACTAAAAATACTCTGCTCGTTGTTCTTGCAACGATTGTATTGGCAGGTGCAACAGGTTTGTCGTATACGTCCCATTATTGCCACGGGCGTTTGTCAGGAATAGCTTTCTATACTGAGCTTGGGCTGCAAAAAGCGGCATCGTGCGGATGCAAAGATGACGGGGCAATAAGCAAAACAAAATCTTCTTCATCCTCAACAGTAGCATTCAGGAAAAACGCCTGCTGTTCGAATATCTCGGTTTTCAGTAAACTGGATATTGAATCCCTGGCAAATAATTTATCTGCTTCTATACCTTTACAGCCGGAGGAAGTTTCTGCTGTTTTCAGCATTACATATCAGCTTACTTCTGTTACAAAATACATTTCGGTTTCAGATTTTGGTTTCCGTCCGCCACCACTTGCGGGTCGAAAACTTGTGCTGTTCCTTTCGCAACAGCGTATCCCACTGATCAGTTACAACTGCTAAAAGCAACTGCTTTTAGTGAATTACCCTTTTCTTGCATCGCAAAGCCTCAAAGCAATGCTGAAGCAGAAACGGGAGCACAATTCTTTACTCAGTTTGTAAATTCCTGATCAAAAAAACATTATGTCTTCTAAAATAATTTTTTATACATTTTTCTGCCTGCTTTTCGCATTACAGGCAGGAAACGCGTCTGCTCAGGCAGTCAACGGAACTGTAAGCGCCGTCCCAAAAGGTGCTCAGAAAGAAACCCTTGCAGGAGTGAGTATCCGGTGGATAGGTACTTACGAAGGAACCACCACTGATGGGTCCGGTAAATTCCGGCTTTCACGCAAGGGAAGTAAAACGCAACAACTGGTAGTCAGTTTTATTGGCTACCGCACCGACACCATCGATGTGAAAGGTATCAACCTTATCGATATTGCCATGACTGAAGCTATTAATGAACTTAGCGGGGTTGAAATTCTTGACCATTCGGGCAGTTCCTATATTTCGCAAATTGATCCTCGTAAAATTCAGGTTATCACAACCAAGGAATTGCGCAGGGCTGCCTGTTGCAACCTTGCCGAGAGCTTCGAAACCAATTCATCGGTTGACGTAAATTATGCCGATGCCATAACAGGCGCTAAGCAAATTCAAATGCTTGGACTTTCGGGCGTTTATAGCCAGATCATCACCGAAAACGTTCCTTTGGTCCGCGGTCTTGGCAGTTCGTTCGGCATGGGTTACATTCCCGGCTCATGGATGGAAACGATACAGTTATCAAAAGGGGCATCCTCTGTTGTGAATGGGTTTGAATCAACAACGGGCCAAATAAATGTTGAACTGAAGAAACCGGCTACCAGCGAAAAATTCTTTATCAATCTGTATGGCAACCAGCGGGGCAGAATGGAAGTAAACACGGATGCCGCGTTTAAACTTAACGATAAGTTAAGCACTATGGTTATGGCACATTACAGCCATTTTAATAACCCAACGGATGCCAACAAGGACCTATTCAGGGATCTGCCTTCGCAAAAAACATTTAACTTTATAAATCGCTGGGATTATATGGTCCCAGGAAAGTTTGTTTCAAGATTCGGCATAAAATACCTGGATGAGAAACGTACAGGCGGCTTTCTTGATTTCAATCCTGACACCTACCTTCAGGACACTGTAGGAATACAGAATGGCACAAAAACCTATGGTTTGCAGGTACACACCAAGCGCCTCGAGAGTTTCTGGAAAAATGGTATTATGTTTAAGGATAAACCCGACAAGAGCTTAGCACTTATACTTTCGGCCATTTACCATAACCAGGAAGGTTTCTTCGGTCTGAATAACTACAAAGGAATTCAGAAAAGCCTGAATGCAAATCTGTTGTATCAGAACATAATCGGAAACCCGAATCATAAGTTCACAACCGGGTTGAGTTTTATGTACGATAATTACGACGAGCAATACTCGCGTCGTGACTTCACCTATTTGTACCAGGTAACCGGTGGCGACGTTGATGACAATCCCGATACCCTTTTTGCCATCTACAGCATGCACGACACCACTTACACTATGGATCGCAAAGAGCTGGTTCCGGGAGCTTTTTTCGAGTATACATACATACTGAAGGATAAATTCACATTGATTGCCGGATTACGGGTTGATCATCACAACAAATTCGGTACTTTTTATACCCCCCGTATGCATATAAGGTATATAATTACGCCAACCACCACTTTGAGAGCTTCAATCGGGAAAGGTTACCGAACCGCCAACGTATTTGCAGAGAACTATTCGATCATGGCAAGTCAGCGCTTGATTCATTTTGTGGATCAACCCGCACAGGAAAATGCGTGGAATATGGGCATTAATCTCACCCAGAATTTCAAACTTTTCGGCCGCGATGCACAAATTGATATGGAGACGTACCACACCGGATTTATTAACCAGGTAATTGTTGACCTGGATAGCCTTCCGGCAGATGTTTTTTTCTACAACCTCACGGGTAAATCATATTCGAATATTCTTCAGTTGCAGGTTACAGCGCAACCTGTCGAAAGGCTTAGTATCCTGGCAGCATTCCGTTTCAATAATGTAAAAGTTACCGAAAATGGCGTGTTGCGTGAGAAGGCTATGGTAAGTGCATACAAAGGATTGTTCACTGCATCATATGCCACAAAGTTTGAAAAGTGGAAATTCGATATCACCTTGCAGTTCAATGGTAAAGCCCGAATTCCCGATACAAAGAAAATGCCGGCAAAACTTCAGCGTGAACCGTATTCGCCTGCTTATACGCAGTTGCTTGCACAAATCACACGCAAGTTCAAATACTTCGATGTGTACCTTGGAGGTGAAAATCTGACTAACTTTACTCAGAAAGATCCAATTACTGAATACTGGAGGCCATACCATACCCATTTTGACACTTCCATGGTTTGGGGACCTATAGTGGGTGCAACCGTTTATGCAGGATTCAGGTACAGCATTAAATAATACTAAAGCCAATGTTCGCTTGCACCTTAATTTGTGCCGGCGGACTATTTTACCAAATCATTACCGAAGCATACCCGAATACATTTAAAACTAACAAGGTTAAACAAAAACGGATTATTTTTTAGCAACAACTACAAATAACACTACCATGAAACAGACTTTCTTTATTTTAACCATTTTCTTAGCCTCCTTCGGGGTATACAGCCAAACAGCGGTAAACTTTACCTGTAACGATTGTGCTGGAGTAAATCATGACCTGTTTACTGAACTGGACGCTGGTGATGTTGACGTACTTTGCTGGGTAATGCCATGCAGTTCGTGCATTCCCGCAACGCTGACCACCTATAATGTAGTTCAGAGTTTTGCGCTCTCATATCCGGGCAGGGTGCACATTTACATTGTGGATGATTATGCCAACACAAGTTGTACTTCACTTTCGAGCTGGTGCAATACCAACGGATTTACAAATTCCACTAAATTTTCGAATGCATCGATAAAGATTTCTGACTATGGTACCTACGGAATGCCAAAGATTGTTGTAACAGGAAACTACACGCATCATGTATATTATAATGCGAATAACAATGTCAATGCTACAACACTTTCAACGGCTATTACCACTGCATTACAGGATTTCAGCGTAGGAATTGCCGAACCTCTCAGCGCCGAACCTGGAGCGGTAAAGAGTTTCCCAAACCCAGTAACCAACCAGGTGTCACTTACTTTTTCGCTCGAAAAGGCCGGAAAAGTATCTGTATCTGTTGTCAACTACCTGGCACAGCCTGCACTAAAAACAGAAAAATATGAGTTTAATCCGGGCGAGCAGACAATAACCGTCAATACCTCGGAATTCGAAAATGGTATTTATTTTGTCCGTCTCCTAACCGAATCAGGGATTAAGAGTACAAAGTTTGTTGTATCCCATTAATACGAAAATTCTGTTCATCGAAAACTTTATTGAATTCAGTATCAATTGTCAAAAGCTCTTTTTATTTCTTAATCCTAATCTCTGCTGAAAATGAGGGTTCTTTTTCTCACTCTTGCCTGTATAATAGTTTTTTCAAAATTTTCATTCGGGCAATGCTGCGCCGGTGGTTCCGGCAGCCCGGTGGCCGGAGGCACATCGCAGGGTGTGTTGCTAAAAAATCAACTTGAACTGAACACAAATTTTCAGTTCATTAAAAGCGATAAGTTTTTTACCGGGAGCAAAACCGATACTGCCAAATATTTCGATGAATTCAGAAGTTCATATCAATATTTTCGATTCGCTTATGGTGTTACACCTGAATTTACCATGTCAGTTGAAACCGGAAACTATTTTTTGAAGGAGGAAACAGGACTCTATAATGACCCTTCACGCACTTACCGGTCGAAAGGATTTGGCGACCTGATTATTTTTCCGAGGTATAAAGTTTTCAACTACTGTACCGGTCGCACAACTAACGAAATAACACTCGGTCTGGGGTATAAAATACCTATTGGCAAATACAACGATTCTACCGGAAGAGTTGAGCCATTTTCGGGGACAACGTATTATATCACAAACCCACAGGCGGTCCAGATGACATCAGGCGCCCAGGATGTGATTTTTTATGCATTCCTTTTCA
Source organism: uncultured Bacteroidales bacterium (assembly GCA_903822525.1). Lineage (GTDB taxonomy): Bacteria > Bacteroidota > Bacteroidia > Bacteroidales > UBA4417 > UBA4417. Next base: position 23,033 of record CAIJPI010000257.1, read on the forward strand.
GAGGGTATACCGAGAAAAATTTCCGTGTTTTTGCAAATCTTATGTACGTGAAGAAAGGCTGGAATCCATTGGGCGAAAAAATGGGCGATTATGCAAGCGTTGGTATTTTTGCCGGCAAAACATTTTTCAAGCATCTGGGCACAACCTTGCAACTCCGTGGCGAATGGGTGGATAAAATGCGACTGAACGAAAATATACTCATGTATGCATACCCCAACTACGACTCAGAAGCTACAGGTTACCGGAAAGTATTTGTTACTCCCCAGCTTAATTATTCCATTAATAATTTCACACTGTATGCATTTTCCGAGATACCTGTATATCAATATGTAACAAAAACGCAGGTAGGTACAAAGTATCAATTTATGGCAGGGCTTTCCTATAAACTGATCGCTTTCAAATCAAAGAGCAAAAAAGGCTCAGAAGGAGAATATTATTGCCCAATGCATCCCGAAATAAAGTCGGTTGTGAAAACCAATTGCCACAAATGCGGCATGGACCTGATAAAAGATGAAAATAAATAGTCTGAAACCGAGCGGGAATAGGATCAGTAAAGTATTTTAAAGAAATGCAGGGAAGTGCTTTCAGTTTGTTGCGGCGCAGGGTTCTTTCCAGTCGCCCGATTGCTTAATAAGCTCAATCAGCCTGTCGATGGCTTCTGATTGCGGTATGTTTTTGAAAGCAACATCCTTTCCTTTGTAAAGAGTGATATTCCCTTTACCGGCACCCACATAACCATAATCGGCATCGGCCATTTCACCCGGACCGTTTACAATACAGCCCATAACAGCAATTTTAAGCCCTTTCAGGTGTTGAGTAGAGGCTTTAACCTGCTGCAGAATTTTTTCAATATCAAAGAGCGTCCGGCCACAGGAAGGACATGAGATATATTCGGTTCGTGTAATACGGGCTCGTGTTGCCTGCAAAATGGCAAAAGCTGTAGCATTCACAGTTTCGGGAGGAAAAGCCGGTGCAACCGGCCAGATGGCATCACCATAACCATCAATCAGCAAGCTTCCAAAATCGATTGCGCTGTCAACCTGGAAATGCAGCAAATCATTGCCTGCGAAGTTGCTTTTCAGAATAAGTGGTTTTGAATCTTCGTCGTACAGGTTTTCCGCCTGTACTTTCATTTCAGCTGCATTTCCCTCAATGATGTGAGTCATAAGCAGATTATGTTCCGGAAGCATACCAATAGTCGAAAAATGCTCATCAACCAAAAATGGGTTAGCGGATTTTTGAGCTATAACACCAACAGGGTATTGACCTCCAATACCTGAAACGGCAATAGTTCGCCGTTTGGTGAAATGCGTGTTAACAGTAATGACTTGTTCCGAATTATCTTGGTTAAACTGTTTTCGTGCTGTATTATAGCGTTCAGTAATGGCAAGCGCTACCGGAATTTCTATTTCAGGCGCACCGGTAAGTGAAACCCGTATAGTATCACCTATACCTTCTTCGAGCAAGGTGCCAATTCCGGCTGCCGATTTAATTATGCCGTCAGCACCATCTCCTGCTTCGGTTACTCCCAGATGAATCGGAAAAGCCATTCCTTCGGTCATCATTTTTTGGGCCAGCAGACGGGTCGATTGCACCATTATGCGAACGTTACTCGATTTCATGGAGAATACCACGTTCGAAAAACCTTCATCCAGGCAGATCCTGCCAAATTCGAGCGCACTTTCAACCATGCCTTCTGGGGTATCACCATAGCGGTCCATAATTCGTCCGCTTAGCGAACCATGATTGGTGCCGATACGGATAGCTGTTCCATTTTGTTTGCATATATGCAGCAACGGACGCAAGCGTTGCGCTATACGTTCGAGTTCGTCATCGTATGATTTTATGGAGATAATGGTGGCTGAATCTCTCTTATCAGCATAGTTGCCGGGATTTATTCTTACCTTCTCAACTATTTCTGCTGCAATTTCGGCTGCATGCGGGTTAAAGTGGATATCAGCGATTAGCGGGACCCTGAAGCCTTTTGTCCTTAATTCTTTCTTTATTAATGCCAGGTTATGGGCTTCTGTTATTCCCTGAGCTGTAATGCGGATCATTTCGCAGCCAGCATCTGCCAGGCGGATACATTGACCAACGGTAGCATCAATATCGTTAGTGTCGGTATTGGTCATGGATTGTACCCTGATGGGATATTGCCCGCCAAGAGCCAGATCGCCGATGTTTACAATGCCTGAAATGTACCGGGAAGCCATTAGGGAAAGAAAAGTTATAGGTTATTACTCACTTTGCGATTAGAGATTTCCGAACCCTGATTGTTTCAACGCATCTGATTCATCCCAGCCCTATAAACCAACTACCCGATAATTCCTTTAAGATCGGGATCGTTTTCAACCAATTTTTTCAAAGCTTCCTTACAGAGGTACTTCTTGGTTTTTGCATAAAATTCCGACTTGTACCCCATATTTTCTGCAATCTCTTTCGTCGACATCTTAGTCAGGAATAATTTCAGGAGCTTCTGGCAATCATCGCTCAGGTTCTCGAATTGCCTGATGAACGACTGGTATTTTTCTTCATATTCGAGATGTACTTCAACTCCTACTTCGGGAGCATCGAGGTAGCGAGTAAGCTCATCCTGGTTTTTATGCGTCATCCGCTTGCGCTTTAACCTCTGGAGCCAGATGTTTTTGCTGATCGAATACAAATAGGTTATAAACGATGAACTTAATTCAAAATCATCAGCCTTTATTTTAGTCAGAATTACCAGCAGTGCTTCCTGGAAAACATCTTCGGCATCTTCCTCTAAGCCCGCATTGTTTTTAATAAGATATTTGATGGAGGGAAAAAATTCCTTATACACATAGCGAATGATAAAATCACTATTCAGCCGGAGGCCTTCAACTATGGCAAAATCAGAATAGTGAATCATTTCCTCTGCATAGGTTTTTAGTTCAAGCCGAAGTTGAACTCTGCAAAATATTCTATAATATCATAACCAGAGTGATAAATATCAGCTCTTTGATGCAGGTTTCAGTGGTTTTCGGGTTGTGAAGGTACTAAATAATTTTAAAAAATAGAATCGTAAGATCTTACATTTCTCAGTCTGTCTATTTTATTCTGTTCAATTTCAGGCGTTTAGAATTTCTGTAAATTTTTATTTCTACCAAATTTATCTTCTCAATCCCGGTATTCCGAATAAATCGGTGGTAGCCACTGGCATATAGAAGCAAGATTTCGTTGGGCCGTCAACAATATAAAACAAGCCGACCTTCATAAAGGTTCATTCTGGTTTTGTTGATCTGAAACTGGAGTAGCAGATGTTTTACTCTTGCAAATTGTATTTAAGAAGGCCCGGACAAAAGAAAAGGTGCAAAAAAAAACTCAGAAATGTCGTAATATTGTCAATTCATAATATTTTACTTTATGCCTGTACTTTCTGTTGTTATCCCGGCTTATAACGAAGGCCCTACTATCCATCTTATTCTCGACCGCATTCAGGCTGTTGATCTGATCGGAGGAGTAACCAAAGAGGTAATCATAGTTAATGATTTTTCATCTGATGATACAGAAGCCGCCATTTTAAGCTATAGCCAGGCTCACCCTGGTTTCGGACTGAAATATGTCAGGCATGAAGTGAATATGGGCAAAGGAGCTGCCATACATACCGGCATCAGGGAAGCTACAGGCGACTATATTATAATTCAGGATGCCGACCTCGAGTACGATCCGGAGGAATACAACCACCTGCTTAAGCCAATGCTGAAAGGAGCTGCCGACGTGGTATACGGATCGAGGTTTATTGGCGGACAACCGCACCGTATCTTGTTTTTCTGGCATACACTTGGGAATAAGCTGCTTACTTTTATGAGCAATATGTTCTCGAACCTGAACCTAACGGATATGGAAACCTGTTATAAGCTTTTCAGGAGCGATATCATTAAAGGGATCCCATTGGAGGAAAAACGATTTGGATTTGAACCTGAAGTTACACAGAAAATATCGCGGATCGAAGGGTTGCGCATCTATGAAGTGGGCATTTCGTATTATGGCCGTACCTACGAGGAAGGGAAAAAAATCGGATGGAAGGATGGTTTCAGGGCATTATACTGCATCATTAAGTTTGGGATCAAACCCCAAAAAAACCAGTCCGTTTCCGGTGATCTGAATGCTATAAACCACATTCCCCGCAAAAAAGGACTATTAATGGTTTTGGTACTGGCTGCGATCTTCTTCTCAACCGGAATTCATAATGCTGACAAACATTACCATTCGGTAGGGTATAAGTATATTTTTTCGTCCGACGGGCTTGGATATTACCAGTACCTGCCTGCACAATTTATCACCCACAGTTTAGAGAACGGGCAACGCTGGTATGTAATGCTCGACAACGGGAAAAATCTGAATAAATTTACCTGGGGCGTGGCTTATATGCAGGTTCCTTTCTTCTTGCTTGCCAATGGGTGGTGTAGTCTTACCGGGCAGGAAACTGACGGGTATACAGCAGTTAACGGCTTCTTTATAGTTCTTGGGGCATTGCTTTATTGTTTTCTTGCGTTACTGCTGATTTTCAGGATATTATTGCCCCGCTTCGGAATATTCATTGCTTTCCTGTCGGTTTTTTTAATTTTCTATGGTACCAACCTGATTTATTATACATTGGGTGAAGCTGCCATGTCGCATGTATACACCTTCTTCCTGATTGCTTTATTTTGTTACAGGACCCCTGTTTTTTATCAAAAACCAAACCTGACAAACACATTATGGCTGGCAATTCCCTTATCAATAATAGTGCTTATCCGGCAGCCTAATCTCATTGTTGTGCTGTACCTGGTTTTGTATAATGTTAAATCGTGGAAGGAATTTATCTCCCGTATTAAATACTGGTTCAGAAAATTACACCTGGTGGCGCTATTTGCTGTTGTTATTTTTATAGCCTTTATTCCCCAGTTTATATACTGGCATCTCATTACCGGTAAATGGTATATTTATGCCTACGGATACAAATCGCTTGCCGAAGCTTCGTTCACCTATTGGAACAATCCGCGAATAGGAGCGGTGCTGGCTGGTCCGGTTTCAGGATGGCTGTCATACACCCCGGTAATGATTGCCGGCGTTGCTGGGATGATCATGATGGTGCGTAAGAAAATATCGGATTCTTTCGGTATTATTCTGATCTTTCTGATAAGTTTGTATATTATCTCGAGCTGGTGGTGTTATACTTTCGATTGCGGATTCGGTCACCGGGGATTTATCGATTACTATGCCTTATTTGCAATCCCTATGGCATTTGCAATTTCGTCCATTTTTAAACTCAGGTCATGGGTGTTAAAAACCGTTTTTACCTTCTTTTTAATCTTCCTTTCGTACACCAATATCCGGTTGTCGATGATGTATAGCTGGGATGGATGCTGGAACGGTCCTTCATGGACCTGGAAACATTATAGCAATGTAGTTCAGAAAGCGGCAAAAGGGGGTGATTTCCGGCAGGATTATCATCAGATCAATCACTGACAGTATATAATAAAACCAATGTAATAGAGTTATACTATTACATTAAAATTATTTGAAACAGCTTATGAAAATGGCAAGAATTTCCTTATTCGTATGTATCTCGTTTATTCTATCATTTTATCAGGCTCTGGCTCAAAGCGGAAGTTATAACCAATGGCTCGATCATTTGCCGTATAACAACTGTAAGGCTGTTTCCGAAGCCGGCCATCTGATATATGCTGCTACACCATACAGTTTATTCTGTTTTAACAAAGACGATAACAGCATCAACAGGCTGAACAAGGTTACCCCAGGCGGGCTTTCGGATATAGGTATCAGCAGCATTGCATACTGCAGCGCTTTAAATACCTTGGTAGTAGCGTATGCCAATACCAATATCGACCTGGTTAAAGGTTCGACTGTTGTGAATATTCCGGATATCAAACGCAAGCAGATTCTGGGAAATAAAACGATCAACAGTATTTTTATTAAGGATAAACTGGCCTACCTGGCTTGTGGTTTTGGTATAGTTGTGTTGGATATTGAAAAAGAAGAAATTAAAGATACATATTACATAGGCCCTTCGGGTTCTCAGATAAATGTATTGGCCTTCACGTACCATCAGTCTGACGACAAGTTTTATGCTGCTACCGAAAAAGGATTGTATTCGGCAATTTCTGCATCGAACCTGGCATTTTATGTAAACTGGGTGCAGGACAGTTCTTTCTCTGTGAAAAATGCAGCATTTAACATGGTAGCTTCCTTTTCAGGGAAAGTGTATGCCAATAAAAAGGCTTCAGGGGCTGACCCGGATACCATGTTTGTAAAAGAGGGCGGCCAATGGGCCGACTTTATTCCCTTTGACCACTCCACCCGTACGTCAATGAGAATCAGCGGCGAAAAACTGGTAATTGGTAACGGCTGGAGCGTTAGTATATTTGCTGCCAGCGGTGATCGGGAAGCAGTGTATAGTTCCTATAATCCGGGCAACATGAGCCCTGGTGACGCAATATTTGATAACGACAAAAAATTATGGGTTGCCGATGTTGAGCAAGGGCTTTGGAGCATCGGAAATGATAATGTAGGCGTGAATTACAGATTTAACGGACCTGTTTCACCGGTTGTTGCAGCCATGGATATCAGCGGCAGGCAATTATGGGCTGTGCCCGGGGGAAGAACGCCTTCATTTACCCCCCTTTACCGTATTCCTCAGTTGTATACTCTAGGGGATAATTCATGGACTAGTTTCGACTGGATCAATACACCTGCTATTTCACATGTGCGTGATATTTTATGCGTGGCAGCTGATCCTTCTGACGGTAACCATGCCTTTATGGGAAGCTGGGGACAGGGTCTTCTTGAATTTGACAACGGCGAACTGAAAGAAATTTATACGCCTTCTAACAGTACCCTGCAGTATTTTATCGGGTATGGTGAAGGTTACCTGCGCATAGGCGGGGTCGCTTTTGACCAGGATAATAATCTCTGGGTAGCTAATTCAAGTGCGCCTAATGTTCTATCGATGCGCACTCCTGCCGGAGAATGGAAATCCTTTAACCTGGGTTCGCTGGGAACAGCCATCGATGTTGGCAACCTGGTGATTGACAAGGAAAATCAGAAATGGATACAATTGCGCGACCTGGCATTGTTTGTATTCAATGATAACAATACTCCCGATAATACATCCGATGATAATGCCAGAAAACTTACCAGTGCAGTTGGGAATGGAAATCTTCCCGGATCCAGTATTGCAAGCATGGCTGTCGACCGCGAAGGACAGTTATGGCTGGGTACCGACCAGGGAGTGGCCGTAATCTATTCGCCCGGCAATGTATTTACTGGCGGAAGTTTTGATGCCCAGCGTGTTATGGTCGAAGAAGCAGGATATCTGCATCCCCTGCTCGAAACCGAAGCTATTACAGCCATTGCAGTTAATGGCAATAACGAAAAATGGCTTGGAACCGACAAGGCCGGTGCATTCCTTATGTCAGCTGACGGCACACAGGAACTGCTTCATTTTACCGAAGCCAACAGCCCACTCTTGTCGAATTCCATTCAGTCCATAAAAATTGCCTCTAACGGCGAGGTGTATTTCGGCACATCACTGGGAATTGTATCATATAAGGATTATAAGGTAGAACCACCAGCTGACCTTGATTCACTTACCGTTTATCCTAATCCCGTTAGGCCGGAATATAAAGGCCCGGTATTTATCAGCAACCTGGTTGCCGAGTCGAATGTTAAAATAACGGATATCTCAGGCGCGCTGGTATGGGAAATTCAGGCTCAGGGAGGCCAGGTAATATGGGATGGTAACAACCTGAACGGCCGGAGGGTTAATACCGGGGTTTACCTTATATTTGTTACCAATCCTGATGGAACCCAGAAAAAGGTTGCGAAAGTGCTTTTTGTCAGATAAGGGGCAGCTCAAACAACTATTGCCATCGAAATTCCTGTAAGTCATGATACTGTCAACCAAAGGAGTTGTGCTCCATTGCATGGATTATTCCGAAACCAGCATCATTGCCAGGGTTTTTACCGAACAGCTGGGGTTACAGTCGTATATTGTTAAAGGGGTGCGTAAAAAAGGAGCAAGGATAAAACGCAACCTGTTTGCCCCGCTCTCCATTATTCAGTTGGTTGCCAACCATAAAGAAGGAGAAGGTCTGCGTGTGATGCGCGAAGCTTCATGCGAATACCAGCTCAACGGCATAGCCACCAATATGTCGAAAACGGCTGTTAGTATTTATATCAGCGAACTGCTGACCCGTTCTGTTTCAGCACAAATGGCCGACCCAAACCTGTACGAATATATTGAAGATGCTATCCTGAACCTCGACAGGGCAACTGAATCCATTTCTGGATTTCCGCTGGCATTTACCATTGGACTCACACAGTTTATGGGTTTCGATCCGCATAATAATTTCAGTACAACGGACGTATATTTCGATATGGTTGAGGGTAATTTCTGTTCAGCCCCTCCTGATCATGCGTATTATTTTTCATCGCCTCTCAGCAACAGCCTGTCCGAAGTGCTTACAGCCCTCAATTCCGGGGTAGCTAGTTTAAAAACGGATTATGCCACCCGAACTGAATTGCTGTTGAAAATGCTCGAATATTTCAGGATACATATCACCACCTTTGGTGAAATAAAATCAGTTCAGGTGCTCAGCGACGTGCTGAAGGATTAAGCGGGTTGATTTTATAAAGCTCAAATTCCTTATTTGACCAGACTTTGGTCAGGCGGCTCTGCATAACGCGTGCATACCGTTTCATAGGTTC
>CAIJPI010000258.1 GCA_903822525.1 uncultured Bacteroidales bacterium
GCTCCCATCAAATCGTCATTGTTGCATCGGCGCTGGACTTGAGCACTGAGCGCATTGTCAATTACCTGAACAGGATGGACATTGCGATCAACGTCATCTTCTTCCAGGTATTCCAAGACGGTCCCAGTCTATATTTGATTACAACAACAACATACTATAGCATTGTACTACTTTTTCTATACTCATCTGCTTCTATAATCATTAATTATTCTTGTTTACTCAATCATCGCTTCACTCCTGCTCTTCTCGTTATCACTCTTATTGCTAATCGCCATTTTAAGATCAGTTGATTACTTGAAGTTGTTTATAAAAGTATCGGGGGCTGTTAATGAATACTCGATATACTAATGTTCAACATATTCTGCCTTAACATGTAAATGCAATCTTTTTTCTGCATGCACTGGTATATATTCACTGAATCAAATATTCACATTAACCATAAATCCAAATTAAAATGAAAACTATGAAAATTTTTACCCTTATCATTGCTTTAATTGCAGGGCATTTTTGTCTTCTTAATGCTCAACCGGTACTATCAAATGATCCCTTGCCGGCAAATTTCGAAATTCAGGCGCGTGCACGAAATGGAAACTCTGCTTCCGAAGGCAGCCTTGTAACACCAGGTGTTTCTGGTGGACTGATAATGGATCCTGCCGGAGCTCCGATATGGAATACCAACGGAAACCATTATAACGATATTCATACTTTCCTTTTAACCTATACCAAGTCAACCGGCACTTCGGTTTGGAATATAGATTTCAATCGCGATGGAGATTACACTGATGACCAGGAGTCAGTTTCACAAACCGATGAGAGTCTGGCTGGTAAAGGATTTAAATATTTAAATGTATGGGGGCTGGGTAATTCAGCAGGTATAACAGCATCAATTACCGCATTAAATGTTAATGGTATAAATATGGGTAATTTTTCTTCAAACAGCGATATTCCTTTCAATGTTTTATTTGAAGAGACTGCGGGAGTTTTTAATGATATAATTGTTACAGGGAATATTTCCTTTTCAGGAAATGGAGGTCAGGATCGACCACAAATCATGCTAAAACTTAGCACACCGGGTGCAAATGTGGTTTATGTAAATGACGCTTCAACGTCATATGATAGTTACACCACAGCCACAGGCAGTGATATAACAGGTAATGGTACTGCCTCATCTCCATATGCAACTATTAACAAAGCCGTTACTATGGCAAGCGAAGGCGCTGACATATTTGTTGATGCAGGTACTTATGCAGAACAGGTTCAGGTTCCAAAGACATTGAATATAATAGGACTTGATAAGACAAAAACCATTTTACAATCTCCGGAAGCATTAGTAATGAACTCTGTTGCCTGGAAAACAGCTCATCCTATCATTTATGCTTATGGGAATGCTAATACTGTAAATATCAGTAAAATCACAATAGATGGAAATAACGGCAGAACTATTAACTGGTTTATCGGAGCATTGTATTACGAAGCCAACGGCTCTTTTTCTGATTGCAAAATAACCGGAATACACGATGCAGGCAGCTTCAGTGGTGCCCAGATGGGACATGCTTTTTATGCTACTCATGCGGAAGGAACGACGCTCACACAGACTGTTACTGTTTCAAATAATACTATTGATGATTATCAAAAAGGGGGGATTTATATAAGAGAACCTGGTACTTCTGCAACAGTTACCGGTAATACAGTAACCGGGCAAAACAGTGCCGGAATTACAGGACAGGTAGGCATAATGGTTATGTTAGGTGCATCCGGAAGCGTGAGCAACAATATCGTTTCGCACAATATCTGGAATAAAATTGAACATCCCCATAGCGGGATGGCTGTTGGAATCTGGTTTTACAAAGCTACTAACTGCACGGTAGGCTCTAATAACCTGGCAGGAAATGAGATTGGGCTCAATTCCACTCAATCAACCGGTATAACATACAACCTAAACTCATTTTCAAACAATAAGATTCAGCTTTGGCTTGATGTAGCTGGGGATGTAAATCCAGCAAATGTCTATGACAAATATGTAACTAACCCATTAAAACCTGCTATTGTTTTCGGCAGTATTCAATATTCAATTGATGAAGCGGTTTCGGGAAATACCTTGAATGCAAGTGCAGGAACGTACATTGAAAATCTATTGGTTCATACACCTGTAACACTAAACGGCCCGAATGCATCAATAAATCCATGCAGCGGAAGCAGGGTTGCCGAAGCTATAGTGTACCCGGCTGTGGATAGTCCTGCCGACTGGAGTTCAACTTTGGTTGATCTAAAGGCAAACAATATCGTAATTGACGGGTTTACTTTTGACGGCGATAATCCTGCAATCGGAGGTATAGGCAATTAC
>CAIJPI010000259.1 GCA_903822525.1 uncultured Bacteroidales bacterium
AAACAGTTTCTGTATCGTTTAATAGGCTGCATATTTTTTCTAATGCAAGGTTATCTCTTGGGGTAGCGAGGCTGTACAATCTCACTGACAAAGTTTTGTTATTGTAATCAGGAATGATATCAGCAGTTGAAAACAGGATGCTTTTTCCCAAGGGTAGCCAGATACCCATGATAAACCTGAACGTGTCCGTCAATGTAATAAATAGTTGGCTCCTCACCAGAGATCCATTCCCGGGCGAGAAAGGCATTCCATTGTGCAGACTTTTCCTGATCAGTCAACTCTCTGATTATCGCACGAAGACATTTTGCTTCAGGTACACGATCTAGTCCAAGTAATTTGCCAAGCTCTCCCGGACTGTGGTGTTTTAATTGTTCAGGTGTCTTTATCCGGCACAGATACATAAAGGAGACCATCATGATGATGATGTCAAAATCATAATATCCATTTGAACGCTCAGAGTAAAATGAGTTGTAGCTTAATAAGCCATTGGCCAGCAGAAATGAAACCATGCACATTACCCCTCCAAAGGGAAGCGCTCTCAATGCAAGTGAATAACGTTGAACGTTACGTACATTGACCCCTATAGTATGACCAAGTTCTGTTGCACTGCACAGACCAGTTACTACAAAATGCCTACAGAACCATTTACGAGTTTGGTCGAATCAGGAAAAAAAGGTAATTGATGTTGCATAACCAGCTTTTTTGCAAATATCCGACATTTTTATTTGCACAAAAAACTTCACAACTTACTAATTTACAATTACCAGGTCAGGAAGTCTGAAACTGTTGTCAAGTGAATGCATGTATCTTGCTTTGGGGAATATCCCCGACCATTCGAATATTTTATTTGAGTTTATTCCAATCGAGCGTAAACATCGCCCCAGTTAACACCAAAACCAGGTGAATCAATCACCTTGCAGAATTCTTCAGCAGTTACCCAGTCAGGTAAAATGAATTCCATAGATTCTCCTTTCGTGCAGTTGTATCGGTACTCGGCAATAGATGATAATTGATGAATGCACCTTTTGGTATCATCAAAAAACTCAGACATATATTCAAAAGACAGATTGGGAATCGATTGAGATAAACCCATCAACACAGAATGTTCGAAACCTTCCACATCAATTTTGCAGAATTTCGGAAGACCATATTGGGTTATTAATTCATCTAAGGTGCTTACTTCAACCCTCTCACTGCGTTCCCATTGATAATCCGTTGAAAACCTGCCTTCTGTTTTCCACCTCACAGACATCGTTGAGATGGTTGGAGCCTGATCACATATTGACAAGTCCGCAAAACCTGCCTTTTCACCCACTGCCTGCTGCACTAAAATAACCTTCGTAGATGTTTTGTATTTTTTTGAAAGTTGCCTGAAACATTGTTCCTGCGGCTCAATGCAAACTACCCTGGCACCCAAGCGGAGAAAAATTCTTGTTCTGTTCCCCATATTCGCACCTACATCGAAACAAAGATCTCCTGTATTGATAAATCCGGCATAGAAACTCTTTAATTCGCTCTGTCGTTGAATACTTTCAGCTGAATAAGAAGTAATTAATTCTTTAAACCTCCTAACAAAAGGCAAAATTCTTATCCTGGTCAACACGATAATAAATGATTTCTTTATCATTTGGCAGCCTTCAGTTTTGTGTTATTATATTACAGATAAAAAGTGCTTTATGCTGAAAATATAGTTATAAAACACTGTTGTCCGGTAAAAAATTAAAGGAAACCGAACCATAGGTCCGGCTCCTTTAATTTGTAGTTTTGATTCGACTAAAAAACTCCACTACATTGAGCAAAACTACATTTTTTTTCGGG
>CAIJPI010000260.1 GCA_903822525.1 uncultured Bacteroidales bacterium
ATTTCTGCATCCATATCGTTAAGAATGGTTGCAATTTGCATTTGTTCTTCTTTAGTTGGTGGGAATGGCACTTCAAATACTTGAAATGTCGGAAGTCTCAATGAATCAACTGTGGCTTTTACAGAATTCTGCATAGCATGTTTACCAAAATGTTCTGATATATAGCAGTAAATATATTTACAAGAATATTTTTCACCGAAGTTACTGATTTTATATACCCTCTGGTGGAAATCGAATTTCCCATTTATGTAATGGAAAATACCTCCTATATTTCCTTCACCTGGGATTAGAATAGCTTCTCCATCAAAAGAATAACTATCTATTCTTTCAACATTTTGAGAACGAACAAAAAATGGATAAATCCCATTTTCAACTTTATCTTGATTGTTTTTCTTCCCAGTATAAATCTGAGCGACATCACCCAATTTTTTTATTTCCCACCCTTTTTTTTGTTTTAATAGTTTTTGCATTGCCCCTTGCTTAATATTACGTTTTTTAGCAATGAGTTTTTCTAAACTGCTTATCAAGGTATCGGCATCGGAGAGGGTAGTGGCGATGGCAATTTGTTCTTCAATAGTTGGCGGCAATATGAATGGTAATTGTCTTTGACTTGTTATGCCAATATATGCTCTTGTCCCTCCACCTGATATATTTTTAATGATTTTCTGAAAGTAATCACCTAAAAAATATTGTTGAATATAAATGTTACTAATTAATCCATAATTCTTTACACGATAATAGGTTACTTGCGGAGTAAGCATTATATAACTGGTGCTTATTTTTTCGACAATAGCCACATTTCCAACTGTACCTTTATGAGTAAACAAAATATCACCTGATAGTGAAAAGCCTTTTTGTAATTTATCTGCTTGCTCTTTTCGAATGAAATGACAATTATTTAAATCTACAATACCATTATTAATATTATTTGCCATAACGAATGGAATACCACTTTCAACAAAATCACTACTTTTTGGATGAATATTCCCGTGATTACCATCTAAAGGCTTTTCAATAAATCCTCTTGTTATTAACTCCTCTATGGTTAACAACTCCCAATCTTCAGGAATAAGACCAAAATCAGTCTTTTTATAGCCAGCTCTTACTTCCATACAAACCCCATTTTAGCAAGATGAGAGTTTACTTTGCTTTCCAGTGCAGCCACTTCAGCGGTTTGCTCAGGCATGGGTGTTTCATAGCGTTCAGCCAGTTCTTTAATACGTTGGGTAAGGCGTTGGCTAATGCGTTCCATTTCGGTTTTTACGCTGCGTTCAATACATGCCATCCACTTATCATCCACCACCAATTGTTTAATCTCATCAATGGTAAGGGTTTTGTATCGCAGAATCACTTTTTTATCGAGGTCGACAACAGCATCTTTTATCTTCTTGCTCAATTCGGCTTGTTTGTCAACAAGTTTCAGGTATTCTTCAAGAATGGCTATTTCACCATAAGCCGTTTCGGATTCGGCAGCCATAGGTAGAACCTCTTTTTTCGTTTTAACTTTGGCTTGTGCTGCCAATACTTCTTTGAGCTTTTTCAGCACATTAGCTTTATTCACTTTATCAAAATCGGCAAAATAACCGTCTTCGCCACTATGTTCTTCTTCCATCTCGGTTAGTTGTGCCACAATTGCTTCTTTATCGGCTTCCAGTTTTTCGATTGCTTTTTTCTCAGTGAGGAAGTAACGGTCAATCACTAATGCTTTAGGTACAAGGTCGCAATCCCATACAATAGCTGATTTTGTTTGTTTGGTAATGCTCAGCTCAGCTTTCCATCCATCAACAGCAATTATATAGCAATCATCCTGCATTACTTCGTTCCAATAGTTCATCAGGTGTTGATACACATCGTACTTGTCCATCAGAGCTTTGTCGGTGTAGGCTTTTAAAATATCCTCCGAAACTTTGTGAATGGTCAATTTAGGTTTTACGCCAATACTAAGGTCTTTTAATAGCTTAGTGTTGCGGATTTTCCAGTTGGTAAATAGCGAGTCCATTTCAGCACTAAAACTTACAAATTCAGGATGGGTAAAAATGGTTTGTTTAATGCTGTCCTTACCAATTTTCAGCTTGCTATAATTTAATCTCTCGCATGGGGCAAATAGTTCATTTTTGAGCGATTTGTAAACTTCCCAATACCCATTTAAGGCTTCTATATCAGCATTGGGTATATCGCCTAACAAATGTGCTTCAATGTCCTGTATATCTTCCATTTCTTGGCTGTCGATATAGCGGGGAATATTCAGGTTAAAATCGTTCTTGGGGTCGCTTATTTCGTCAATACTCACCAATCGACTGAACTTAGGTACCTCCAGTTGTTTGTTAAACACATCCACTATTTTATGAATGTCCTGCTCACGCAAACGGTTTTTGTTACCGTCTTTCATAAAGCCTTTGCCAGCGTCCATCATAAAGATGTGCTTGCGATCCTCGGCACCTTCTTTATCGATAACGATAATGCAAGCTGGAATACCAGTACCGTAAAACAAGTTGGCTGGTAATCCAATGATGCCTTTTATATAACCACGCTCAATAATGCTTTTGCGG
>CAIJPI010000261.1 GCA_903822525.1 uncultured Bacteroidales bacterium
GGTGTTTTCCATTGAGCCATAACACCACGTCCCCGGGGATAGCGGATTGCAAATGGACCCATACCTTCCAACTGGGCGGTATACATCATATTGCGCATCTCCTGCTCGTTCATGGGTGAACAGATTGTGATATTAGGAATAACCCTGAGGTACGCAAGGTCAAAAACACCATGATGTGTAGGTCCATCTTCTCCTACCAGACCTCCGCGGTCGAGGCAGAATACTACATGCAGATTCTGAAGAGCTACATCATGAATAACCTGGTCGTACGCGCGCTGCATAAAACTGGAGTAGATATTGCAAAAAGGGATCAAGCCGCTGGCAGCCATCCCTGCCGAAAAAGTAACGGCATGTTGTTCGGCAATACCCACATCGAAAGCACGATCAGGCATTTTAGCCATCATCAGGTTGAGCGAGCAACCCGTTGGCATTGCAGGCGTTACACCTACAATTTTATCGTTCATTTCAGCCAGTTCAATGATGGTTTTGCCAAATACTACCTGGTATTTTGGAGCATGGTTCTTACATTGTGTTTCCTTGAGTTCGCCGGTTTCCATATCGAAAATACCGGGGGCATGAAACAAAGTCTGGTCACGTTCGGCCTTTTCGTACCCTTTCCCTTTTACCGTAACAACATGCAAAAGCTTTGGACCTGGAATATTCTGAAGGTCGCGCATCAGATGAACCAGTTTCACCACATCATGACCGTCAACCGGTCCAAAATACCTGAAGCCAAAGGCTTCAAAAAGGTTACTTTCCTTTAGTAGTGTAGCTTTTACGGCATTACTGATCTGTTTTACTACAGCCCTTGAATTGGCCCCGTACCGGGTTTTGCCGCCCATGAGCCACCAAATCTTATCTTTTAGTTTATTGTATGCCCTCGAAGTGGTAATCGCTGTAAGGTACTGTGAAAGTCCACCTACATTTTTATCGATGGCGATGCCGTTATCGTTCAGGATCACCAGGAGATTGGCTTTCGAGACGCCGGCATTGTTCAGTGCCTCCATTGCCATTCCGGCGGTCATAGAGCCATCACCAATAACTGCAATATGCTGCTGACTCTTCATTCCAAGCAGCCCTGATGCAACGGCCATTCCCAAAGCAGCTGAAATGCTTGTAGACGAGTGCCCGGTGCCAAAAGCATCATATTCACTCTCCGTCATTCGCGGAAATCCGCTGATACCCTGGTAGGATCGGTTTGTAAAGAAGATATCTTTCCGGCCTGTAAGTATTTTATGCGCATAGGCCTGATGACCGACATCCCATATCAGCTTATCGTCGGGTGTATTGAATGCATAATGAATGGCAGCAGTAAGTTCTATAACCCCCAGACTGGCACCTAAATGTCCCGGGTTGCGCGATATCACTTCGAGTATAAACTGGCGGATTTCCTTGCACAATTGCGGAAGCTCATCCACATGAAGCAGTCGAAGGTCGGCCGGCGAGATTATATCTGACAAGAGTGTGCCCTGTGCGGGAGTCATAATCGGTAGTTTGAAGTGTAAAAGTAAGATTTTCCTGCTAAAACGTGACCGGATTCTGCATATTATCCCATTTAAGTATTGTTAACAAAAAACCGGGAACTGTTTGCTGAACCCGGTTTCCTGAAAACAATCCTTTAGGCTGAGCTGAAGAATAACCCTCAGCACTGTGCCGTTGTTATCTTTGCTCCTTATAAAAATCCCAGCTCCAACATTCCCGATTCACTGATCATATTGCGGTCCCAGGGTGGCTCAAAAGTTAGTGTGATTTTTGCATCGGTGATTCCTTCCACATTTTTAACTGTTTCGTGAACCTCTATTGGCAGGCTTTCGGCAACCGGGCAATTGGGAGCAGTAAGCGTCATGGTAACATGTGCTACAAAATCATCATCCACCTGAATAGTGTATATCAGCCCAAGGTCATAAATATTCACCGGGATCTCAGGGTCGTAAATGGTTTTGATTACCTGAACAATTCTTTCGGAAAGTATATCTTTTTCTATTTGTTTTCTCATGGGGGAATGCGATAATGTGCTAATGCGATAATGGGTTAATGTGATAATGGTTTAATGCGATAATGGGTTAATGCGATAATGGGGTAATGTGCTAATGCGATAATGGGGTAATGTGCTAATGAGATAATGGGGTAATGTGCTGATGCGAAAGTGTGCTAATGCGATAATGTAAAAATGTTGATGTGATAATATGATTATGAGTTAATTTCCCGATTGCCTGACAATTTAAAGTAACCTGAACCTAATCCAATTATCCCGTTATCTAATTATCACATTGTCACATTAACTAATTATCCCATTAACTATTTTTCTCCTTCACCTGGTACGCCAAAGCATACAATTTGATCTGTTTAACCATCGAAAGCAATCCATTGCTTCGGGTAGGCGAAAGATGCTCTTTCAAACCTATCATATCGAGGAAAGTGGTCTCAGCACCGACAATTTCGGTTGGGGTGTGCCCCGAAAATACTCTGATAAGCAAATAGGCAATCCCTTTGGTAATAACAGCATCGCTGTCGGCAGTAAAGTAAATGATGCCATCTTTATATTCGGAGCTGAGCCATACTCTCGACTGGCATCCGACAATCAGGTTTGAATCAGTTTTTTGGGTCTCGTCAATCAAAGGGACCGATCTGCCCATTTCAATCAGGTAATTGTACTTATCCATCCAGTCGTCGAACAAGTTAAATTCCTTAATTATCTGATCAACAGTTTCGTTAATGGTCATACTAACAGCAGTATTTAGGATACGGATTATGCAAAAAGAGTTTTTACCCGGTGAATGCCATCTACAAGTTTATCAATTTCCTGACGGGTATTGTAAAATGCCATTGATGCACGCAAGGTACCACTTATTCCTAAAACTTCCATCAAAGGTTGCGTGCAATGATTGCCTGTGCGGACAGCAATGCCCATGTGGTCCAGGATAGTCCCGGCGTCAAAGAAATGTATTCCTTCAATCAGAAATGAAATGATTGCTGCCTTTTGTGGTGAGGTTCCTATTATTTTTATTCCTTCAATTTCGCTTAGTCTTGCAGTTGCATATTGCAGCAGGTCGTTTTCGCGGGTAATGATAAAATCCCAGCCGATCGTTTCGAGGTAGCTGATAGCTGCGCCAAAACCCATAACATCAGCCACATTAGGTGTGCCGGCTTCAAATTTATACGGAATCTCATTAAAAGTGGTCTTGGCAAAAGTAACTTTATCAATCATTTCGCCTCCCAACTGGTAAGGCTGCATTTTTTCGAGCCAGACTGTCTTTCCGTATAATCCGCCTATACCCATTGGACCATACATTTTGTGAGCTGAAAATGCATAAAAGTCACAATCAGTTTCCTGAACATTCACCGGTCCATGCGATAACCCCTGGGCCCCGTCGATAAAAACCGGAACCCCTTTTGCATGTGCCATGGCAACAATATCCGCAACCGGATTTATTGTCCCCAACGTATTGGAGATATGACTTATAGCCAGCATTTTAGTACGGCTATTGAGAAGACTGTTCAATACTTCAAGATCCAGTTCGCCTTCGGGCGTTACAGGAATAACTTTCAGTTGTGCTCCTTTACGCTCGCAGGCAGCCTGCCAAGGGACAATATTTGAATGGTGATCGAGTGCCGAAACTATAATTTCGTCGCCGGCATGCAGAAAAGTTTCGCAATATGACCATGCCACCAGATTTATAGCTTCGGTAGCGCCGCGGGTGAAAATTATTTCGTTAGGGGTGCCGGCATGGATAAAATCAGCAATTCTTTTCCTTACCTCTTCGAAAGCACCGGTAGCATACTGGCTCAGGTAATGCACGCCCCTGTGCACATTGGCATTATCGTTCCGGTAATAATTACTGATGGCATCAATTACTGCATTAGGTTTCTGTGTAGTGGCAGCATTATCAAAATAAACAAGGGGTTTACCATAAATAGTGCGCGAAAGTATCGGGAAATCATCCCTTACCGATTGAATTTTAATTTCTGAAATTTCGATCATTGGAGTTGAGTATCAGATTTTTGACAGATCAATATTAAACTCAACTCTTTGATGCTCCTGGGTGCTGCAGTTAAGCACACATTGCTCGCATTGCGAAAGTTCGCCACGAAGGCGCTTTTTCACCATATCATCCATGCGCAAACGCAATTCAGTAATCGAAATTTTGTTGATTACATCGGCAGCGAAAGCATACATCAGGAGTATCTTGGCGTTGGCTTCGCTAATACCGCGCGAACGGATATAAAACAAAGCTTCGGTATCGAGCTGCCCAATGGTTGCTCCGTGGCTGCATTTTACATCGTCGGCATAAATTTCAAGAAATGGTTTGGTATCGATGCTTGCTTTATCGGTGAGTAAAATATTTTTATTGGTCTGAAAAGCATTCGTCTTCTGTGCATCGCGGTGCACCTTGATATGGCCGTTGAAAACACCGCTGGCATGATCGTCGAGCACTCCTTTGAAAAGCTCCCTGCTTTCGCACTCCGGAGCTGCATGATTGATATACACCTGGTTATCAATATGCTGATAGCGATCCATGAGGTAAAGCCCATATACATCAGCACTGCTGTGACTCCCACTGAGGGTAACGTGCGACAGGTTGCGTATCAGGCCTCCGTTCAGACTTATAGCATTAGTTGAGAGGTGACTGCCTTCATCCTGATGAAAATACATGGAATTGATCAGTGTGGTATGATCGTCCTTGTTTTGAAGCTTATAATGATCAAGTGTAGAGTTGCGTCCTATTTTTACTTCAGTAACGGTGTTGATAAAAGTAACATCGTGGTTGATGGAATCGTCGCACTGAACCAGGCGAAGATGGCTGTTTTCACCCAGTATTACCAGGTTGCGGGTATTGAGGAAAAGATTCTTCTTGAAATCGGTTATATTAACCATTTGAATATTCTGCTCAACAGTAACATTGTCAGGAACATAGATAAATATCCCATCCTGCGACATGGCAGTATTCAGTGCTGTTAAACTTTCGGCATTGTCGTCGGCATATTTCCCGTAATGTGCATTTACCAGTTCCGGATACCTGCTGAAAGCAACCGACAGGCTCCCAATAATCATCCCATTCGGAAATACCTGGATAAGGTTTTTCCTGTCAGCATACCAGCCATTGAGTTTCGACACCAGCAAAGTTTCGAAATGTGGCACATCGCATTTAAATATTTTATCAATATCAAGTTCCGCGGAGGGTGGCTCGGGCAAAGCCTGGTATTCGTGATTCAATGCACGCGAAAGATCCGTGCTGCGCCAGCGTTCCAGAGCCGCATGCGGGAAACCTGCCTGGCTAAAAAGCGTATAGGCTTTTGCACGTTTTTCAGCGATAAAAGGCGTATCATTTTTAGTGATTTCGTGCTGTTTAGCTACAAAAACACCTGCCAGATATTCTTTAAGGTTGTACAAAGTGGGTATTGTTCCTGCTTCCATAGTTAATTCTTTTTTTAGCTTTCCTGAAATCAGGCTTCATTTCTAATCCATTCGTAGCCTTTTTCTTCCAGCTGCAATGCAAGTTCCTTCCCTCCTGTTTTCACAATCCGGCCATCGAAGAGTACATGAACCACATCGGGCACAATATATTCGAGCAGCCTCTGGTAATGGGTGATAACAACAGTTGCGTTATCAGGTCGGCGAAGTTTGTTAACGCCTGTGGCCACAATGCGCAGCGCATCAATATCGAGGCCTGAGTCGGTTTCGTCGAGTATAGCCAGCGATGGCTCAAGCATAGCCATCTGAAAGATCTCGTTCTTCTTTTTCTCGCCTCCCGAGAAGCCTTCGTTTACCGAACGGCTGGCAAGTTTTTCCTGCAATTCGAGCAGCTGCTTTTTTTCTTCCATGCGGGCCAGAAATTCGGTGGCAGGAACAGGATCAAGTCCTTTGTATTTGCGCTGTTCGTTGATAGCAGTGCGAAGAAAATTGGTAATCGAAACACCCGGAATTTCAACAGGGTACTGGAAACCAAGGAATAAACCTTCGCAGGCACGTTCTTCGGCTGACAGGGCTAATATATTCCGCCCTTTGAAAATGATTTCTCCTTCTTCGATATCGTATCCCTCGCGGCCTGCAATTACATAAGCCAGTGTACTTTTGCCCGTGCCATTGGGACCCATTATAGCATGCACTTCACCTGCATTTATTTCGAGGTTGATTCCTTTTAAAATCTCTTTCCCTTTAATGGAAACTCTCAGATTTCTGATACTTAGCATAGTATTAATATTCTTATTTGGGGGATTAGGGGTTGGGGGTTAGGGATTAGGGGAAGAGGATAGAGTTATGTGAGTAATTTGGATAGATTAGAGTGGTCATTCAGTGGTCATTTGGTGGTCATTTGGTAGTTGTTCGGTGGTCATTCAGTAGTCATAATATTGTCATACGGTGGTCATTTGGTGATTGATTGGGGCCAGAAGTTAATATTTTAGAGCTAAAACTGCTTTTCAATAAATCTGAAATCCCACATCCGAAATCCCACATCCGAAATCGTTCATCCGAAATCCCACATCCGAAATCCCACATCCCACATCCAACATTTTACCCTATCCCACGCTTCCTTCCAAACTAATGGCAAGCAACTTCTGAGCTTCTACGGCAAATTCCATGGGCAAATGCATCAGGACTTCCTTGGCGTAACCGTTTACAATCAGGCCAATAGCACTCTCGGAACTGATACCACGCTGTTTGCAATAAAAAAGCTGATCATCCGAAATTTTGGATGTTGTAGCTTCGTGTTCGATAATACTGGAATGATTTTCAGCCTTGATGTAAGGATAGGTATGTGCCCCGCATTTATCGCCTAAAAGCAGGGAGTCACATTGTGAAAAATTGCGTGCATTTTCAGCCCGTTTAATTACTTTCACCAACCCACGGTAGCTGTTGTTGCTTTGCCCGGCCGAAATGCCTTTCGAAATGATAGTGCTTTTCGTGTTTTTCCCAAGATGAATCATTTTTGAGCCTGTATCAGCCTGCTGGTAGTTATTGGTGACAGCCACCGAATAAAATTCACCGATTGAATTATCGCCCATCAGAACCACGCTAGGATATTTCCAGGTAATTGCTGACCCGGTCTCGACCTGGGTCCAGGATATTTTGGAATGGCTACCCTTACAGATACCACGTTTTGTAACAAAATTATAAATTCCCCCTTCTCCTTTCTTATTGCCGGGATACCAGTTTTGTACCGTACTGTATTTAACCTCAGCATCTTTCATGGCAACAATTTCGACTATGGCGGCGTGCAGCTGATTTTCATCGCGCATGGGTGCCGTACAGCCTTCCATATAACTTACATAGGCACCTTCGTCGGCAACGATCAGGGTACGTTCAAACTGTCCGGTATTGGCCGCATTGATACGGAAGTAAGTCGATAATTCAACCGGGCAACGCACACCTTTCGGGATATAGCAAAACGAACCATCGCTGAAAACAGCTGAATTGAGGGCAGCAAAATAGTTGTCGTTACTGGGCACCACACTTCCCAAATATTGCTTCACCAGGTCAGGATGGTTTTGCACTGCATCACTGAAGGAGCAGAAAATGACTCCATATTTCGAAAGTGTATCCGTGAAAGTTGTCTTTACTGAAACGCTGTCGATAACAGCATCCACAGCCACGCCGCTCAGTTTTTTCTGCTCTTCGAGCGAGATACCCAGCTTATTGAAAGTATCAATCAATTCAGGATCAACCTCATCCAGGCTTTTCAGTTCTTTCTTCCGCTTTGGAGCAGCATAATAAATAATTTCCTGGTATTTGATCGGTGCATGATGAAGATGTGCCCAATTGGGCTCGGTAAGCGTTAACCAATGGCGATAAGCACTAAGCCGGTATTCGAGCAGCCATTCGGGTTCTTTCTTCTTAGCTGATATAAACCGTACCGTATCCTCATTCAGTCCGACCGGAGCTGTGTCCATCTCAATGTCGGTATAAAAGCCATACTTGTAATCGCCGTTGGTTACTTCATCAAGTATATTGTTTTGATCTTTTTCCATTTCTTTGTGATGTTCAGGCTCTTATTTATCTTTGGTTTAAATAAATTTAGTGCGCAAAGTTAGTAATAATAAAAGTATTGCAATACCTCAATTGTCTCTTCTTTGAGTAAAAAAACAAGCCGGCCGGCGATTTGTTTGTTTATTTCGGAAAATGAATACCGAATTTAATAATAGTAGTGATACCGGGAAAAGTTATTTACGCAAAAAATTGGATTTTAAACCACGGAGGCACGGAGGTCACAAAGAAACACTTAGAAAAGAAAAAACCAAACAGAAAATATTACTGTTAATAGTTCAGGGATTACTAAGAGTCTGAAATGCTTGGGGTATTAAAGGTGTGATGAACTTCAATGAAAAATAAAACTCTGTGTACCTCAGCGTAATCTATGCCTGCTTGGTCAATAAAAACCTTAATTTTGTCAAAATTTTATTTTCATGACCGACTCAACATCCGCTAACCGGACAGAACTTTCATCTTTAGGCGAATTTGGCCTTATAAAACACCTCACCAGAGCTTTTATAAATGAGCAACCCTCAACCCTTAAAGGCATTGGTGACGATGCTGCCGTGATCGACTATGGTGATAAAGTTACCCTGGTATCAACCGATCTTCTTGTTGAAGGAGTACATTTCGATCTGGCCTATATGCCATTCAGGCACCTTGGCTATAAATGCGCTGCTGTAAATTTCTCGGATATTGTAGCCATGAACGGAAAGCCAAGGCAACTTTTTGTTGGAATATCGGTTTCGAACCGCTTTCCGGTAGAAGCGCTGGAAGAAATATACGAAGGAATAAGGTTAGCCTGTACCCGCTACCAGGTCGACCTGGCCGGCGGCGATACGACATCCTCAGTGCATGGCTTATTCCTTTCGTTAACTGTTACCGGCGAAGCCGAAAAGCAGGATGTTGTGTACCGCAATACAGCCAGGGAGAATGATCTGATATGCGTGAGCGGCGACCTGGGTGCAGCTTATATGGGATTATTGCTCCTGGAACGCGAAAAAAAGGTCTATGAAGCAGATCCAGGTATGCAGCCCGACCTGGCAGGATTCGATTACATACTCGAACGTCAGTTGAAACCTGAGCCACGGACTGATATTATAGAATTACTGAAAACTGTTGGGGTAAAGCCAACCGCCATGATCGATATTTCGGATGGGCTGGCATCGGAAGTTCTGCATATTTGTGAAGATTCAGGGTTAGGATGCAGAATATTTGAAGATAAAATCCCACTCGATGCCATGACCATAGCTGCCGCTGAAGAATTTAACATACAGGCAGTAACAGCAGCCATGAATGGCGGTGAAGATTATGAACTCCTGTTTACCATAAATATGAACGATTTCGAGAAGGTAAAGGACCTCGAAGGGATCAGTATCATCGGCCATATGACCGAGCCCAATGCAGGCGTTTTTCTTGCCACTAACAATGGCCCGTTAATTCAGATTGAAGCACTCGGATGGAACCATATGCTGGAGGAAGAATAATTCAGGAAACAGGAAATTGAATAACCAGGAACTGATGCCACTTCATTCTTTAAATTCCAGCCCCTAAAACCTTTCCATTTTATCCCCAGCCTTGTCAAAATATTCCATCCATATCGAAAATATCGTCCGCGAGCTGCCTGATAGTCCGGGAGTATATCAGTATTATGATAAGGATGGGAAAATTCTGTATGTCGGCAAAGCCAAAAACCTGAAAAAGCGGGTTTCGTCCTATTTCAGGCGCGACGAATCGTTGGTTGGTAAAGTCAGAATACTTGTTCAAAAAATTGCTGACATCCAGATTGTGGTGGTGGATACCGAACTGGACGCCTTATTGCTCGAAAACAACCTGATCAAGAAATACCAGCCGCGTTACAACGTGATGCTGAAGGACGATAAAACCTATCCCTGGATTTGCATTAAAAAAGAATCATTCCCGCGTATTTTCCCCACCCGGAACCGCATCAACGATGGATCTGACTACTTTGGGCCCTATGCATCTGGAAAAATGATGCATACCCTGCTCGACCTGATACGCCAGCTCTACCAGATCAGGTCATGCAGTCTCAACCTGAGTCCTGCCAACGTCAGGACCGGAAAATATAAGGTATGTCTCGAATTTCATATCAACAACTGTCTCGGAGCGTGCGAAGGACTCCAGACTGAGGATAATTACGGGCAATCGCTGCAGGAAATCCGAAGTATATTGCGTGGCAATATTTCGGCTGTGCGACAGCACCTGGCAGGTATGATGAAGGACTATGCCGATACCTATGAGTTTGAAAAAGCCCATGTGGTTAAAGAGAAAATTGTATTGCTCGACCGCTACCAGAGTAAATCATCCATTGTTAGTCCTTCCATACACAATATCGATATTTTCTCTTATGTTGATGATCCGACTGCCGCTTATATAAACTTCATGAAGGTGATAAGCGGATGCATTATACAGGCCCATACCGTTGAGATCAGGAAGAAACTGGACGAATCGCCCGAAGAATTGCTATTACTTGCTATTACCGAGTTGCGCGAACGTTTCGATTCGGATGCACCTGAAATTATTGTACCATTCAAACCGGATGTGGAATTTCCGGGGGTTGTTTATACCAGCCCGATCCGTGGTGAGAAGAAAAAGCTGCTCGAACTGTCGGAGCGCAATGCAAAATACTACCAGATCGAAAAGCACAAGCAACTGGAACGTGTGGATCCCGAGCGCCATACTCTTCGTATAATGGAACAAATGCAGGCTGACCTCCGGCTGAAAGAGCATCCGGTGCGGATCGACTGTTTCGATAATTCAAATATACAGGGATCATATCCTGTGGCTGCCATGGTAGTGTTTACCAACGGCAAGCCCGACAAGAAAGAATACCGCCATTTCAATATCAAAACAGTGGAAGGCCCCAACGATTTCGCTTCGATGGAAGAAGTAATTTACCGAAGGTATAAACGTGTAATGGACGAAAATCAGCCTTTACCACAACTCATTGTAGTTGACGGAGGCAAGGGACAACTCAGTTCAGCGATGGAAAGTATTAATAAACTTGGGTTGCACGGTAAAGTGGCAGTAATAGGAATTGCCAAAAAACTTGAAGAGATTTATTATCCAGGCGATACCCTTCCATTATATATCGACAAGAAATCGGAAACACTCCGCATCATACAGCAACTGCGCGACGAAGCCCATCGTTTTGGAATAACACATCACCGCAAGCGTCGCGAAAAAGGAACAATTAAAACTGAGCTTACTGAAATTGCCGGCGTCGGTGAATCAACTTCAACTGTGCTATTGCGCAAATTCAGGTCAGTGAAAGGAATTAAGGAAGCCTCGCTTGACGAAATACAAAAGGCTGCAGGACTGGCAAAAGGAAAAATTGTATTTGACTTTTACCATCCGGAGCAAAAGGGATAAATCATTTTATGCCAAACATACTCAGGGGTTGGTATGTTGTTACTACTACATCTTATTTTTTGTTTTTTGCAATAGCGCTTACACGTAAAGAAGCTGGTATACTAATTCTCTTTTTCGCATCACAATATGAAAAAACTTATTGAAGGAGCCGTTGCCTTCCGGCAAAATGATTTCGAAACACACGAGCAATTATTTTCGGAATTAGGGAAAGAACAAAAGCCTCATACTTTATTTATCGGGTGTTCCGACTCGCGCCTGGTACCCAATATGATTACTGCAACTATGCCGGGCGAACTTTTTATTATCCGTAATGTTGCGAATATTGTTCCTCCGTACCAGGAAACGGGCGAATATCTGGCTGCTGTTTCAGCTATCGAATTTGCCGTACAGGCCTTAGAAGTAGAGAATATTGTTGTTTGTGGCCACTCCAACTGTGGGGGCATTGCTGCTCTCTATAAGCCGGCCGAATATTTTCAGAAACTGCCTCATACACGCAAGTGGCTTGAACTGGCACTTCCTGTTAAAGAAAAAGTTCTCAAAATATTACCCGAAGGCAATCACGCTTCAAGGGAATGGCTGACAGAACAAATGAATATTGTTGAACAAATCCATCATCTGCTTACCTATCCCTTCCTTGCTGAAAAATATAATAAGGGATTGCTGAATATCAGCGGCTGGTATTATATTATTGAAACAGGTGAAATTTTTAGTTACAATGAGACCAAGGGATTCTTCGAATTAATCAATTGATTCAATATAAGTTAAACCTAGATAGAGTATATCGGGTACAGAACCAAAATTGCTCGAAGTTGTAACTACTTCTGGGACCCAACTTTCACAATCTCAAAAATCCCTTCAATTACTTCGAGACCGGCCCGGCACGCTTTATCGCTGTAAACCATTTCACCATTCAGGCTGAGTAATTCAATGTCGAGTTCCGAATCAATGCTTTCCTTGATCCTGCGGCTCATAGCCCCCGATTGGGGAGCCAGCAGTATACCCGACTGCTTGAGGGTAGCTGTAATATTGAGGTTGTAATTTTTACTTTTAAAACCAAGGGTAAGCTTTTCATCAACCAGGTTAAGTGCTGTGATTTCTGATTTATTGTAAGTGCTGAAAGGATAAAAAACTCCTTTGAGGTATAAAAATCCTAAAAATCCTGTAAAATATTTCCCCAGCCATGGAATTTTAGCGATGCTCATCATGATACAGGCATCAGAATTTTCAAAATTATTACTTTGAAGCCATATCCATGATTCAGGAAATGATTTTCCCCAGTCTTTTTCAATATACCCTTTACCGCCCGAAAAATCGAGCTGTTCACCATCAACTGTCAGGCTGCCGTCTATGCGGTGTGAAACCGACACTACACCATGCTTGCACTCCATAAATGGAACAAATGAATACCAGCCCATGATTCCAGGCGATACCATCGACGAAGGATATTTAACGCTTCCCGAATAGCTCAGCCTGCCACTGACCCTGATAGAAGGCGAATCGATGTTTAACATCATATAATCCGTTGTAAAAACAGAATCGCCAACCTTAACTAAAAAATTGTTTTTGTTGTATGTAAACGAGGAGATTGGATACTCAATATACTGCGTATTGCCGGTAAGTCCGTTGATGACCTGAATAAAACAATGCGGATTTTCCGGATTCAGTGAAACTCCAGGTATAAATGAATAAACCTGGTCCATGCTTTTCGATACATTCTTGAAATACCAGCCTTCAAAATATCGCTTGTATGACATGCTTCCCTGGAAAACTTCAGGCTTAAAAATATTCATCTAGTTATTTGTTACCATATAATAACAACTGATACGTGAAACAGTTTGCTGAAATAGTACGATGCCATCGCAAACAAGCAGGCAAAAAAAAGTCCGGCTTTCATTCTGGCCGGACTTTTCTCAAATAGAAATCATTTGTTTATACCATCGATATTAAAAGCAATATTGCAAGTATATCAATTACGATGAGTGTAACCGAAATTTCCTTGTATTTGCCCATTGCCAGCTTTATAAGAGTCCAGCTCAGGAAGCCCCAAATGATACCCTGGGTAATCGAAAATGTAAATGGAATCATAACCATGGCCAGGAAAGCAGGAATGGCATCATCCATTGATGTCCAGTTAATCTTCAAAATAGGCTTCAGCATAAAAACACCCACCAGAATAAGAGCAGGAGCAGTTGCTATCATTGGCACTATTGAGAGCAAGGGTGATAGGAACATGAAAGGGATAAACAGTAATCCTGCCACCAATGCAGTTAAACCGGTGCGCCCGCCTTGCTGAACACCAGCTGCCGACTCAATATAAGCGGTTCCTGAAGAAGTACCCAATACGCCTGCCAGACCAGTAGCAACAGCATCAACAATAAGTGATTGTTTGATATTGCGTGGTTCGCCGTCTTTATCTACCAGATTGGCAGCTTCAGCAACACCAACAAAGGTGGATAGACTGTCGAACATATCCGTGAATAATATGGCGAAGGTTACAGGGAAGATGGCCCATTTTAATGATCCGATCAGATCAAGCTTACCTATAAGGCTGAAATCAGGAGCAGAAATAATTCCTTTCCACGAAACCAGAGTAGGGACGCCAAAATTGATGGCAGAAGCATCGCCGTAGAAACGGCCGATAGGTATGCTAAGTATGGTTGTTATAATAATACCAATGATCAGCGAGCCTTTAACGCCCTTCGAAACAAGAATGGAGGTGATGATAAGTCCAACGAGGAATGTTAAGGCAATCATATCCAGATGAGCCATTCCAAGAACAGGAACACCTTTTGAAACGATAAATTTGGCATCAGCAAAACCGATCAAGGTGATAAAAAGTCCGATACCGGCCGATACAGCGTACCTGATTTGTTTTGGGATTGACTTAACGATGAGTGTACGTACGTTGAATACCGAGAGCAGGAAAAAGAAAACCCCTGCCCAGAATACTGCACCCAGAGCTGTTTCAACAGGAACTTTCATTCCCAGAACTACCGAAAATGTGAAGAAGGCATTCAGTCCCATACCGGGAGCTACCAAAATAGGGTTATTTGCATACAAGCCCATCATGATGGTACAAAAAGCACTCAACACAACAGTAGCGGTAAGCACTGCATTGAAAGAAAGACCTGTCGCACTTAATATGGACGGGTTAACAACGATGATATACATCGCTGTTACGAAAGTGGTAATACCTGCAATGGTTTCAGTGCGGATATTCGTATTATTAGCTTTCAGGTTAAAAAATTTATTCAAGGTCTCTATCATAGCATTTCAGATTTAAAAATGATTAAAATTTCCATTTTGCAGCCAGGGTCGGGTTAACAGCAAATCCCTTTACTCCCCCAAAATTGCTTGCCATTTCAATCTCACCGCCAAATGATAGATTTTCGGTAGCATTATACCAAAGCTGAGGCTCAGTCAGGAACACGAACTTGGTATTATCAAATGATTCGCCGTTAGCGAATGAGTTATCCTCACCCCAGAAATCGGCAAAACCGCTAAAAGTCAGTTTTTTCTTCAGCATATGCATATACCAGACTGAAGTCAGCTGGAAGGAAGCATCACTTTTATCTTTAATGTATTTGTAAAGAACCTGGAAGGTTATGCCGCGGGTATAATCGGCATTATTAAGATTATAGTCCAAGCCTGCCAGCCATGCATTGTTGATAGCATAAGCACCATAGCTGGTTCCCATATTAAACTGTCCAAAACCACCATTAAACTCAACATGGGCTGCAAAAGGGCTTTTGCCAAGATTCAGACCACGGGCAATTTCCCAATAGGCCAGGCTAACTGTTTTTCCGTTATCCGCATCGTAGTTCATATCGATAAAGAAGAAGGTGCTTCCCCATTTATCGGGTTTAAACATTTCGACGGTTGAAGTTACAAGTTTCCGGTCTTTGCCGAAATCGTAATGAACCTGCAGATTCTGTGCCTGTAATGAGGCGACCACAAACAAGACAATGAAGATGGTAATGAGTTTTTTCATGTGTTAATTGTTTTGAAGTTAATTGTGAAATTGAATTGATACACTTTAGAAAAGGACATTCTAAAGTCAGCACCGAATATAATAATATTTAGTAATCAAAAATGACAAATGTCAAGCAGTGGGTATATTTTGTCCACAGAAGACAAACTAACCTTCCATGCGGTTCATGAAAACTGCTCTAAAAAATTGAAAATTTGATCCTGATTGAGAACGCTTCTTGCGCCACTCCTTTAAAGGTAATCAGGTCAGAATTCGGAATTCAGCACTACCAGGCATTTACGGGAATAATGATATTCGTGCTGAAAAAATATTTATCTCTGATATTAACAATTTCTGGCTTTTGAACCCAATTTTCCGGTGCTTCATTTTTTTCAACTGAATGAACAAGGATTGCTGAAGTAACAATTCCGGGAAAATATAAAATGAAAAACCCATCTGGCAAGGATGGGTAACCCTGATTATTCGCTGTTTCAACCACCTATCGCAAATTTAATAGGCATATTGAACTGCACCCGTACAGGCTTTCCACGCTGTTTGCCCGGCTCCCATCGCGGCATATTCCTCACTACGCGCAGAGCTTCTTCGTTGCAACCTCCGCCTATTCCACGAAGAATTTTCACTTCAGTAACTTCCCCGTTGCGTTCCACAACAAAAGTAACATAAACTATTCCCTGAATTCCCGATTCGCGTGCCGGAAGCGGGTACCTTATATTCTGCTGGAGAAAACGCATACGTTCTCCGTCGCCACCGGGGAAAGAAGGCGCATCTTCAACCACCTGGAAGATCTCCTTCTCCTGGATTTCAGCTTCTTCTTCCTGTTTTACAGGCGAAACCTCAACCTGAGTGTTTTCATCAGCTTCAGCATCAATGGGAATATCCCCTATGACCAAAGCAGTGTTTTCAACAATATTCAACACCATGGTTGGAGCAGGAGGAGGAGGGGGCGGCGGTGGAGTAATCTGCTGAGTGATCGGAGTCATTTCCTCCATCTCAGTGACCGGCTGCCGGTATCCGAAATCGCTTACATCCTGCTTGTTGTAACTCTTATACTCAAATGCAATCAGAACAACCGCCAAAGCAACTATAAGACCTATCTGAAAGAAAATGCCCCTTTTATTTTCAAGATCAGCTTTTTCTGATTTCTTACGTTCCATAACGTATATAATTATGTACCTGATGCTACGGCTTCCGCACTAGCTACCGCTAAGTTACAAAAAAATCCAGCTTCCCATGCGGTTCTGAGCAATAAATGGTGCAATTGTATGTATAGGGTCAGTGGAATTATTATTGAAAAAAAATATTTCTGTCAGATAGAAAAACACAATAGCCTTTCTTAAGAATGCCAATAAAAAAATCGAGTCCGGCCAATAAACTCAATTTATATTTATGCCTGTATAGTTGATATAAAACCTCGAAAATATCTAATCATTTATGCAGGGGAAACGAGAAATGCCATGCGAATGAATAAACATAAAAACATACTCCTGCTCCAGGCGGGAGTATGTTTTATTGACAGGAAATTAATTTCCGGGAATAAAATGAGATGCCGTTATTTAAGCTTCAACCAAAGACTTGTACTGCTCTGTAGTAAGCAGCGTCGACAGTTTGGCGATATCAGCTATAGTAACTTTAACAATCCAGCCTCCGCCATACGGATCTTTATTGATAAGTTCAGGCTCGTTGTTAAGTGCTTCGTTAAATTCAATTACTTCTGCTTCGAGAGGCATAAACATATCCGAAACCGTTTTTACAGCTTCAATGGTTCCGAATGTTTCGCCTTCGGCAATTGTTTCGCCTACAGTAGCAACATCAACAAACACAATATCACCTAACTGGTGTTGCGCAAAATCGGTAACACCAACCCAGCCGGTATTGCCTTCTACTTTGATCCATTCGTGATCACTGGTGTAGTAAAGATTTTCAGGAATATTCATGGTTATCGTTATTTTTCGATGTCAAAATTAAGCAATGTAGTCAAGCTGCAATCATAATTCTTTAAAATAGAATGATTCTGAATAAAGTCTGTCTTATATAAAATAATTGTTTCGTGGCAAAATTGTACTGCCGAAATCTTTCGAACACGAATTGAAAAGGCGCAGGCGACCATACCTGACTATTTGTTACTTTACAATGTTTGAAAAAGGCTGTTTATTGCGCCAACGTAAAGCGCAGCGATACACCTGCATTGGTATTGGAAGTAGGTATCTGAGCCGAAACATGTGGCTTACTGATAGTCTGGTCGTAGAACAGCCTGACATTCAGTTTCTGGCTTACCATATAATCAGCTGATGCGTTAATTGAAATCTGCCTGGTACCTGTTGAAATCTGGTTGTCGTTGTTCTCAATCCTGCGAAGTACGGTTTTATTATCGCGGATCGAA
>CAIJPI010000262.1 GCA_903822525.1 uncultured Bacteroidales bacterium
AGGTAATTCCAGTTGAATTTGAAGCCGTTGTTGTTGTGGTAACTGTGGCAGCACTTTGGCACCTTGTATCGTTAGCAGGCGAGAACGCAGCAATAGTAACCGTAGGCGTAACGGTGATGTAATTTGTTTTTGTCTCAGTATCTGAAGATCCATCAGTAACTGTTAGTGAAACAGTTTTTTGTCCACTTGAACTGTACGTGACTGTATGAGGACCAACCGTACTAGCTGTAGCAGGTGATGCCCCTGATCCAAAATTCCAGCTATAGGTCTGACTTCCGCTGGTTCCAGACGATAAATCAGTAAATGTTACTGATGAACCCTCACAAATAGTTAAAGGCGTTCCGCTGAAATCAGCATTGACATCACACCCGGTAAGATTAAGCGTTAACGTTACTGTGTTTCCAGTACATGAGGCTGAATTTGTTTCAGTCACGGTAATATCTCCGCTGGCCGAACCTAAGGTTACCGTTATCTGGTTATTGTTGGGTCCGGTTGCTCCAGCCGTAATTGTTGCACCTGCAGGAACTGTCCATGCATAGGATGAGCCGGATATTAATGTTACACTATAGATTACTCCTGCTGTATTGCATATTGGTGTTGTATTTCCTGATATCACGGATGTTGTTGGTAAAGCATTGATTGTTAAGCTTATTGCTTTAGTAGCTGCACATCCGTTTGCATTAACGATAGTCATTGTTCCTGAATAGGGACCACCGGCAGTTGTACCTGCTGCAATGGAAATGCCTGTTAAGGAACCACTGCCCGAAGCAAAAGCGAAAGCGGTGCTACCCTGGTCTGTAAGTCCTGCTGCATTAGCTGTTGCATCCCAGTCAATGCTGAATGATGTAGGAGAGTTTGTAGTTGCAGTATAAGCCAGGGTTGTTGTTTGTGTGCTGGCACTATAACATACTGTTCCGGCAATTCCACTGGTTGTAATAGATGGATTTGCATAAGTTGACACATTAACGGTACCGCTTGTTGCAGTGCATGATGCTGTATTGGTTGCAATTACATAGTATCCATTACCTGATGGAAGGTTTGCCCAGGAAAGTCCAGATCCGGTACCTGGCTGAGCAGATTGTACGATTGCGTTACTTGAATTATATAACTGGTAGCTGACTCCACTTACTGATGTTGTGGAAGTTATGGAGCCATTCCCTCCAGGGCTCGAACAGATAGTGCTGCCGGTTAAGGATAGTGCTGCTGGTAAAGCATTTACAGTCACCACCACAGGCTGAACAGTAAACCCTCCAAGGCTTGTTGTTCCTTTAATATAGTATGTTCCGGCAGTCGCAGCTGTTGGTGTGGCATAAGGAATTGTTGCACCCGCATCAGTCCAGTAAGTATATGTAAGTCCTGGTGTTGATCCAGCAGTAACCGCTGACAGCATAATATTAACCGTTGATGGTGAGCATACGGATGCAGGATTTGTGATTGTAACTATAGGTGTTGGATTAATTGTTTTACTGGAAGTATTATTGCCGGTAGTTAAATCAGCAGTTGCTGCACTAATCGATGCTGTATTAATGTATTCGCCTGTAGTATTTACTGAGGCAGTTATTGTAAGAGATGCTACTGCAGCATTTGCAAGGCTTCCGATAGTCCAGACTCCGGTTCCACTCGCAAAACTTCCTGTTGATGGCGTTGTATTTGAAACATAAGTATAACCTGAGGGTAAAACGTCAGATACATTAACTCCGGTTGCATTGCTTAACCCGTTATTGGTAACGGTTAAAGTAAATACAACATTCGCTCCTATCACAGGTGATTCGTTATCCACCGTTTTAATTACTGACAGGTCGGCCTGCGGAACAATAGATGTTGGCGTAACACCCGAAGAATTATTTGAAGAATTATTATCCGGTTGATCGTCTGTACCAACTGTTGCAGTATTGGTGTACACTCCTGAGGCATTTACTTTTGCAGTTATTTTCAAGGTTGCATTGGCTGCATTTGCCAGGTTGCCAATTGTCCATGTTACAGTTCCTGCCGATTCAGTTGTAGCAGCTGCTCCATCATCGGAATTATAGGTGTACCCACTAGGCAAAGCATCAGTTACAACTACTCCTGTTGCTGTGCTGGGTCCGTTATTGGTAACAGTCAATGTGAATTCAACAAAACTTCCTACATAAGGGGTTGAGTTGTTTATGGTTTTTACAATACTTAAGTCTGAAACTGCACCCGGAACAGGCGTTACAGTTGAAGAATTGTTTCCCGGTGTAGGATCAGAAGTAGTACTGCTTACAGATGCAGTATTTGCATAAATTCCTGTTGCTAAAACAGTTGCAGTTATTGCCAGTGTTGTCGTAGCTCCATTTGCCAGGCTACCAATACTCCAGTCAGGAGCAGTCCAGGTGCCGGAAGAAGGAACCGCACTTACAAAAGTATATCCTGTTGGAAGAATGTCATGAACGCTTACCCCTGTGGCATTACTCGGACCATTGTTAGTTACGGTGAGAATGAATATAATTTGCTGACCAACACTTTGTGAAGGATTGTCCGCAGTTTTTATAATGATGATATCTGATTGAGGTACTGGTGTTGTTGATGCAGAGGCAGTATTGTTGCCTGAAGAGGGATCCGCGCTGCTGCTTGTTACTGTTGCAGTGTTGGTATAGGTGCCTGAAGCATTTACGAGTGCTGTTATTGTTAAAGTAGCAGTAGCAGCATTATTTATATTGCCGATAGTCCAGACTCCTGTTCCGGAATTATATGTTCCTGCTCCGTTATCCGAAACATAAGTATAGCCGCTTGGTAATAAATCGTTCGCTATCACTCCGATTGCTAAATTCGGACCGTTGTTTGTTACAGTGAGGGTGAATTCTACATTACTACCGACATTTGGAGTGGCTGTATTTACGGTTTTAGCAATTACTAAATCAGCTGCACCATTAACTGAGATTGTTACTGTCGCACTGCTGCATATACTTGTATTTGGAGCAGGCAGACACACCTGGTAAGTGAAACTGTCGTCGCCTGAATAATTTAAGGCTGGAGTATAATCGAAAGTTCCATTGGCATACCAGGTTAATGTACCATGCGTAGGATCAGTTAGTTTTGTGAACGAAGAACCAGCTTCGTACACATCATTCGTCTTTACATCACCTCCTGATATAGAAGCATTGAGCGCAATGCCAAAGGCGTCATTCACTGCATTTGGACCAACTGTAATTGTAAATGTTCCTTCGGTACTTAGACCAGTAACATCGAAAACTTTGTATAGAAGTGAAAATGTACCCGCATAACCCAGGGTTGGCGTAAAAGTGAAAGAGCCATCATAGCTGGTTCCCCAGACTAAAGTTCCTTGTTCGGCTGTCGGGAAAGTTTCATTAAAAAACTCAAGTGTTGAAGTAATCCCATCAGGATCTGAATCGTTGACTGATACATCACCATTTAGCAGTGTATTGTAGTTTGTATTAAACACATCATCCACCACAACAGGAGGCATACAACTGATGGAGCCAACGGTTCCGCTGTTTGTTGCAGTACATCCATTGGCATCAGTGACTGTTACAGTATACGTTCCTGTATTTAAGTTGGTAATATCCTGCGAAGTGGCACCTCCGTTCCATAAATAGGTATAGGGAGCTACACCGCCTGAAACTATAGCATAGGCCGAACCGTCGGTACTGATGCAGGTTTTTGGAAAGGTCGTTACCGAAACGTTCATTGCAGTTGCTGTACCGACTGTAACTGGTAAGCTTTCATTACACCCCGTATTATCGGTAACAGTAACAGTATAGGTATTGGCTCCTAAGCCAGTTGGGTCCTGAATAGTTTGCAGTGTATTTGTCCAGGAATACGTAAAAGGTGCATTCCCGTTTGTAACGGTTAAATTAATAGATCCTGTTGCTGTTCCGCAGGAAGACGATTCTGTTGTAGTAGCGAATAATTCTATCTGTGTCGTTGGTTGTGTTACCTCTGCTAAAGCGGTGGCTGTACATCCATTTTGATCTGTTGTGGTTAGTTCGTAAGTTCCGGCCCCTAATCCGCTTATTGTAGCAGTTGTTGCTCCCGTCGACCATGAATATGTATATGGAGCAGTACCACCACCCGGACTGGCTGTTATGCTGCCATTAGTGCCATTTTTACAGGTTACGGCTGAAGGCGTTGCAATTACAGATAAAGCAGAAGCAGGTTCAGTAATTGCAGAAGAACTCAAGGTTGCTGTACATAAATTGGCATCGGTTACCGTCACCGAATAAATACCCGGAGCCAGGTTGGTAATATCTTCGGTGGTTGCTCCTCCTGTCCATAAATAAGTATAAGGTGAAACACCTCCTGAAACACTTAGATTGATGCTTCCATTATGAGCATTTTTACAGGTAACATTTGAATTTACCATGGTTGGAGTGATGGCTGCTGATGGCTGAGTAATTGTAAAACTCGTTGCCGCAGAATTACAACTGCTGGCATCAGTTACGGTTACGGTATAAGTACCGGCAGATAATGAAGTACGATCTTCCGTAGTGATGCTCCCGCCCCAATTATAGGTATATGAACCAGTTCCACCGGAAGCTGTAATATTGATCGAACCGGTTGTTCCGGAGTAACAAAGAACATTGGTTACCGAACCTGAAATTGAAATGGCAGATGGCTGCGTTATGGTAACACTATTTGTAGCTGTACATAAGTTGGCGTCGGTAATGACCACGGTGTATAAACCGGCAGTTAATCCGGTTGCAGTTGAGGTAGTTTGTACCGGGGATGAACTCCATGCATAAGTATACGGACTGGTACCGCCAACTCCGGCAGCTGTTGCGGAACCTGCAACTCCGGCGTTGCAAAGCACATTTGCCTGTCCGGTTATAGAAGCGCTTAATGACGATGCAGGCTCTGTAATTGTAGCTGTTGTGCCGGCAGTACAGCCGTTTGCGTCGGTTACCAATACAGAGTAAGTACCCGCTGTAAGTCCTGATAAATCTTCAATTATAACTCCGTTGTTCCAGGTATATGTATATGGTGTTGTGCCTCCGCTTACTGAAAGATTAATTGCTCCATTTGAGCCATTCCTGCAGCTTACATGAGTTAATGTTTTTGATAGAGAAAGTATGGCAGGTTGAGCAACCGTGCCAGAGGTTTCAACTGTACATCCTTTTGCATCGGTAACAGTGACATTATACGTGCCTGGCGATAAGCCGGTGATGTCTTTAGTTGTTGCTCCTGCATAACCTGCTTCGGTGCGTGTCCACACATATACATAGGGCTGTGTGCCTCCTGTAACAGTAAGGATGACAATTCCATCAGCATTTCCATTGCAATCAATGTCGGTTACAGATGTATTTGCATCAAGTGCAGCTGCCGGCTGGGTAATTGTGAATGTGCCGGATACAGTGCATAAACTGCCGTCAGTTACTGCAACTGTATAAGTGCCGGCCGGAATTGCAGACCTGTCTTCCGAGGTAATCCCTCCGCCCCAGTCGTAGCTATATGCTCCGGTTCCGCCAGTAACAGTAATGTTTATTGCTCCCGTTGAAGCCCCGTTGCAGTTTATGTGGGTAAGAATATTATCCAGTTGCAATGCATTGGGTTGGGTTATTGTCGTCGAGGCAGCACCGGTACATCCTGCACCATCTGTTATAATCACCGAATAGGTTCCTGCTGCAAGCCCCGTAAGATCCTGGTCAACTGAACCATTTGACCATAAATAAGTGTACAATGGTTCAGGATCTACTCCGGGAGTACCTCCTGAAACCGTAAGTGTGATATCTCCGGTACTGCTTCCGTTACATAACACATTCGTTTGGGCAACTGATGCGATTGGTCCTCCGGTATTGCTGACGATGTAATTTCCAACGACCGAACATCCAAAGTTATTGGTGATAATTACGCTGTAATTACCTGATGAAATTGAACTTATGTCCTGTGTCGTCACACCGGTATTCCACAAATAAGTAAAGCTGGTCCCTACCGAAGGGGTGATGTTTATTGCCCCTGTAGATGATCCACAGGCAGCAGGTGAGATTACAGAACTTTCCGTTGGAGGTGTATTTAATGTAACTGCAACACTGGCAGTTGCCGAACATCCCTTATTATCAGTAACAATTACTGAATATATGCCATTATCCGAGGCAGTAGCGTTATAAATAACCGGATTTACGCTTGATGAAGTAAATCCATTTGGACCAGTCCATGCATAACTTTGACCTCCGCCGGCCGACAACTGCAGGTTTGCGCCCAGGCATGCCCCGCCTATTACACTGGCTGTTGCTGTTGGCGCATTAATATATACGATTTGAAAGGTTTCGGTACTTGTGCCGCAGATATTATTGGACTTCACACCTACCTGGTACGATCCCAGAGCAACTGCGTTCCAGTTTACGGTAACTGACGGTGTTCCCTGGCCACTTTCTATCACAGCGCCAGTTGGTACACTCCAGGTATATGATGTTACATCAGGGTCGGGTGTTACCGAAAATACTTTGGCTGCATCCGATTTACAGACATCCATTCCTGTACATCCGGTTGCTGCAGCAACCACAATAGCACCTGACGACAGGTTGCATCCGTTAATATCGGTTACCGTCACATAATAGCTGCCTTCCAGAACACCTGTCCTGTCTTCTGCATTGTTTGTTCCCGGAATATCAGTCCAATCATAGGTATAAGGTGCGGAACCTCCACTTGCTGTAATATTTATACTGCCGTTAGCATAACAGCTTACATCAACAACGGATGAAGACAGTGATAATGAAGTTGGCTGGCTAACTGTCTGGTTGCCAAGTATAAATACACATCCTGTTGCATCAGCATCTCTCATTTGCACACTGTATGTGCCCGAAGCCAGCCCGATAAAATAGCCATCGGTTTGCCAGGTTCCTGCATCTAAGCGATACTCATAATTGGTTGCTCCTGTTGGATTACTTACAGTTATAGTTCCATTGTTGTTACCACAGCTTGTATTTGTGCTTGATTTTGTTGCCGATAAATTACATGCCCTGAGTGCTCCGTGAGCAAATTCGCCAAAAACATTTAAACTGTTTCGTTGTGCAGTAGGGGTGATGTATCCGCTTATATCATGAGTTCCGGGTAATGCCCAGGCCTGACTGCCGGTGGTGCGTTGCAATATGCGTACTGTATTGTCTTCGGTATAAGTAGTAAACCCGTTTCCGGTAAGCGAAAGCGAATAATTTGTACTGGCCAGACTATTGCCCGCTGTCATGGTCCAGTAGCCTTCAGGAAACTGGTTGTCAATAATCACCGAGTTTTCCGTCAATACCGAAGTGTTGTTCCAGCCCGGATCGGATGCAGTAAAAAATGCTGTTAATGACCCACCTGTAAGATTGGTAAATGTAACCAACGCCTTGTTATTATTAGAGGCTGTCCCGACTGGAAACAGCAACGCACCGGGTGTATTGATCCAGCGTTTAAAGTTGCCGAGAATATTACCTGCTGTGTAGTTCAACGTTCCTGTTGCAGCGGTGGATGTACCCAGTTCAAGGGTATTTGAACTTGCGTCAATATTACCTGAGGTCATGGTGAGAGTTCCACCAACAGTTACCGGTTTTAATAGTATAAGCTTAAATGTGCTTTTTGCAATTGTCAGATTATAAAATGATTGTGAGGCAATTGAACCAAGGATGTTTTGGTCGTCTGTGGTATTATTAAAAATAACAGAACCTGTATTTGGTGTAAAAGTCCCGCCATTATTGGTCCAGTCACCGCTGACGGTTAATGTATTTGAACCGGTGATAGTCAATGTTGCCCCTGAATTTAGGATGATGTTATTACAAACTCCGCCGGCAGCACCGATAATCGGTTGATTGCCACCTGAAGGAATGGTAACATTGGTGGAAGAAGTTGGTACCACCGAATTACACCAGTTGGAACCGGTATTCCAATCGGTGCTTGTTGCTCCGCTCCATGTACCCGCAACACAGGATGCCGTTACATTTAAAATTCCTGTTGCGGTTGTACCAAAATAGGTTGAACTTTTATTGGTAGCTGGACAAAGAGCAGCAGTGCTTCCCCATGAGCCGGAAGCTTGTTTGCTGGTTATAAATGTAAGCGTGTTAGCAGTCGATGTAAATGTGCCCAGATTAGCAACGGCAGTG
>CAIJPI010000263.1 GCA_903822525.1 uncultured Bacteroidales bacterium
AAGAAGATGGAGTTTAGTCTTTCGGAGTTAAGTGGTCTTAAAAATTCTCGCTTGCCTTCATTGAACGCTTATGGAGTATACGGTACCAATGGTTTTGGCACAACCGGAACAAACAGCTTTTTCAATTTCCATCCGATAGGGTATGTGGGTGCCCAGCTTTCGGTTCCTCTTTTTAACGGAATGGTTACAAAGCATAAAATTGACGGCAAAAAGATTGAAGTGAACAAGACGATCATTCAAAAGGAAATAGTAACTGAAAAGGCCAACCTTGACCTGGTGAATGCCGAAATGCAATTAAGCATAGCAAACACAACCATCGCCACTGTGAATACTCAGATTGAACTTGCCAAAAAGATTTATAACAATACTGTATTACAAAACCAGCAAGGAATGGCCAACATTACAGATTTGCTTCTGGCCGACAATTCCCTGCGCGAATCCCAGCAAAATTATATCGTGGCTTTAATAAATCTTAGAAGGGCCGAACTTGAATATAAAAGGGTAACAGGTAACCTGATTGCAAATAAGAAATAAGAATTTACGATTTTACACTGAGCGAAGCCGAAGTGTTACGAATGACTAATAACGATTTAAAATTCACAATCAACAACAAATCAAAGAACATGAAAAAGATAATTTATATAGTTGCAGCAATAGCCATAATTGTGATAGTGATCATCCGCCTCAAAGGCAATAAAGAAACCACCAAAAACAGGGTGTTTCAATACGATAAAGAACAAGCAATTGGCGTGCAGACCCTTACAATAAAACCGGAGGGCGCATCTAATAATACATTTTATGCCGGTACTTTTGAACCCAATAAAGAAACCCGGCTCAGCGCTGATATACAGGGGAAAATCAATTCAATAAAGGTTGATGTCGGAAGCACCGTTAAGGCTGGCCAGGAATTAATTCAACTGGATAATTCCTTACTTAAATTACAACAGCAGACTGTTGAAATTCAGATTGAAGGATTAGAAGCCGATGTAAAACGTTATTCCGTTCTGGCAAAGGCCGATGCCATACAGGGAGTGCAGCTGGAAAAATCGGAGTTGGCTCTGAAATCGGCCAACGTTCAAAGAGCAACTTTGCTCGAACAAATCAGCAAAACCACTATTGTAGCTCCTTTTAGCGGAATTGTAACCGCCAAACTTACCGAAGTAGGCGCTTATGCCGCACCCGGTGTACCTCTGCTACAGCTTACAGATATTTCGATGCTGAAGTTCACTGCCAATGTGCCCGAAAAAGATCTGAGCCAGTTTAAAATGAACCAGCTGTGCACTCTTTCAGCCGATGTGTATTCCGAAACTCCCCTCACAGGGAAAGTAACCATGACGGGAAGTAAATCCAATATGGGTAACAGTTATCCGGTTCAGCTTTCGGTTAACAATACCTCTGATCTTAAAATCAAGTCAGGCATGTTCGGGAAAGTTCAAATGAAAAGTTCCGATTCTGAAAATCATATCATTATCCCTGCATCCGCTATCGTTGGATCAAATATTCAGCCACAGGTTTACCTGGTGAAAAACGGGAAGTCGGTTTTGCAAAACATCACCCTTGCGAACAGGATACAGAACAAAGTTATAGTGTCAGCGGGTTTGGTGGCAGGCGATATTATTGTCACCAACGGGTTTATAAATCTATTCGACGGAGCAAATGTAACCCTTAACGGCAATTGAACCATGAACAACAGAACGAGTGTTATTGAGAAAAAAGGTTTTGAGTATGCATTTAAAATCGTGCATTGCTACAATTACCTGGCTGACGCGAAAAAGGAAAATTATTTTTCGAGCCGGCTTTTAAAAAGTGGCAACGCCATACTCCACAGTATCGAAGATGCTCAGGCGGCGAAATCGAAACCTGATTATTATACCAGTTTATCTGTTTCAGGTAACGAAGCGCGAAAAACAAGAACATACCTCAACCTGCTCAAAGCAGCCCATGTTCTGGAAACAGAAGCAGCCGATGAGCTACTCAAAGAGACCGATACATATTGCAAGGCTCTTTCCCTCCTTTTATCATCATCCGGAATTAGAAAAAGCGCTGATTTTACAAAAAATACAATAACAGAATAGCCATGAACATTACAAAAATATCAATCAACCGCCCTTCGCTGATCATAGTTATTTTCAGCGTATTCGCCTTATTGGGTATAATAGGCTTTAAAAACCTGGGGTATGAACTGTTGCCCGACTTTAACCAGCCTGTAGTGGTAATAAAAACAATATACCCCGGTGCCGAACCCAATGAAGTGGAGACTTCTGTTTCAAGAAAAATAGAGGATGCGCTTTCGAATCTCGAAGGTGTGGATTACCTTGAGACCAAATCGATGCCCAATGCTTCCATTATTATCGCCAACCTGAAATATGGAACGGACCTGAACATAGCCATGCAGGATGCACAGCGCTATATCGACAATATCAAAAAAGACCTTCCGGCAGATATTCTGAGCCCGGTAATGAGCAAAGTTTCGCCCAACGATTTGCCAATCATTTCGATTAGTGCGACCAGCAATTTGCCCGGAACAGAGTTTTATCAGAAAATGAAGGATGAAATCCTGCCGCAAATGCAGCAATTAAAAGGAGTGGCCGAAATTACCCTGCTTGGAGGCGAAGAACGCGAAATCCAGGTGAAAGCCGATCAGGACAAACTAAAACTGTATAAAATTTCACTTTACCAGGTTGTGGATGCCATTAACCGTTCAGGAATTGATTTGCCTGCCGGGAAAGCGCAAACCGATAAAGAAAGTAACTCCGTCCGCCTGACCGGGAAATTTTCTACCGTAAATGACATTATGAATGTACAGATTGCGATGCCTGCTTCCGGAATGCCGGTTTACGTAAAAGACGT
Organism: uncultured Bacteroidales bacterium; assembly: GCA_903822525.1. GTDB lineage: Bacteria > Bacteroidota > Bacteroidia > Bacteroidales > UBA4417 > UBA4417. The sequence goes on from CAIJPI010000263.1 coordinate 2,851, forward strand.
GGCATCAGTTATCGATGGCGTGAAAGAAATTAGTTCGGTAAGCCGCTACAACGGAGTTAATGGCATAGGCCTTCTATTAAAAAAGCAAGGTGACGCCAATGCCGTGGAAGTTTCGAAACTGGTTCATGCAAAACTTGCCCAGATTGAAGCCGCTAATTCCAAATCCGTGGTGAAATTTATTGTTGCCGACGATTCAACCGATATGACCATTGCGGCGGTAAATTCAGTGGTTGACGACCTGATTCTGGCGGTAATCCTGGTTTCGCTGGTTATGTTCCTTTTTTTGCGAAGCTTCCGGAACTCATTGATTGTATTAATCGCAATCCCAACCTCATTAATTACAGCCTTTGCCGTGATGTGGCTGATGGGTTTCACCTTAAACCTGATGACCTTGTTGGCGATGTCGTTGATTATCGGGATTCTGGTGGATGATGCCATTGTTATCCTGGAAAATATTCAGCGGCACATTGATATGGGAAAAGATAAACGGGATGCCGCTCTGGAAGGACGCATGGAAATTGGTTTTTCGGCCATTTCAATTACCCTGGTCGACGTGGTTGTTTTCCTGCCTATACTGTTCTTGCAGGTTTTTGTAGCCGATATGCTCAAACAATTCTCCATCGTAGTAATAACCGCCACATTAACTAGCTTGTTGGTAGGCTTTACCCTGGTGCCCTGGCTGGCTTCGCGGATTGGAAAAAAGGAAGACTTACAGCCAACCAACTTCATGAACCGTTTTCTGCTTTGGTTCGAAAGGCAATTAACCTCATTTATCGATTGGTATGGCCATCAGCTGGAATGGGTGCTCAGCCACAAGCTTATCTTTTCG
>CAIJPI010000264.1 GCA_903822525.1 uncultured Bacteroidales bacterium
AGAGACACTGAGAGGGAGCGATGGAGTGATGGGGCGAGGGAGAGATGGGGCGACTGCACGACTGCACGATTGAGGGCCCCAACCCCTAAATCCTAACCCCTAACTCCTTTAACCACTGAGGCACTGAGAACACTAAGAGACACTGAGAGGGAGTGATGGAGAGAGTGGGAGATAAGGCGACTGCACGACTGCACGATTTCGATCCCTAACCCCCAAAACCTAACCCCTAACCCCTTGAATATTTGAACCCTTGAACCTTTTGAACCATTGAACCTTTGAACCCTTGAACCATTGAACCTTTTGAACCCTTCAAACCCTTCAAACCCTTCAAACCCATGAAACCATCCATATTTATCCTGTTTTTATTGTGTCTGCTTCCGGCAATAGCATTTCCGCAACAGCAGATCCGCAGCAAGTATGTAAGGAATCCTGAACAACTTATGCGGCGTGAGGTAAAATTCAAAGTAACTGCTAATGTAACCGCCGACACGTCGGCAAGGGTTGAAGAAGTGAGAGCCTTCCGGCTGAGGGCCGAAGAGAAAAAGGCAGTTGCTCTTACCGGAAGCAACATCACAAAACTGGATCCGGCGGTGATGCCAATAGTTGATAATCCTACCTCGCAGGCTCGGGTTTTTATGTTGCCGGAATTGTATTATGCAAAAGTAGCGGGCACAAATGAACAGCTATCGTACCGCATTCTTTTTATCGATTCGGCTCCGCTCAGGTACGATTTCGTGAAGGAGCAATTTGAGGGAAGTATCCGCTTTCTACCTGCTGAAGTGAACGAATCAGGCAATACACAGCCTTCACCGAAACCGCTCTCGGTGCCTGAAGATATTTTCATTTCTTTCGGAGCTACATCAGTTCCATTGCGTATTACACAAATCAACTGGCCTCCTCTGGAGGTGGCAATTACTTCAGCCGTGGCCAGAGATTCGGTGGAAGTAAAAGTGCTTACCGTCAGCAACCCCCTCGGATACCCGAAAAATCTCCGTGTGGAACCCGCCATAATTCTGACTTCCACCCGTACTTTTATACAAGGACTGGGTATACAAACCCTGCCGGTGCATGTTTCTCTCAAAGGAGTTTCTTCCTGCCCGCCTGTGCCTGTTACAATCGAAACTTCCCTGGGCACAGTGAATTTAGCAAACCTAACGCTTTCATCCGATCAGCCCCATGAGATAATATTGCGTTCGGAAAACCTCGGAGTTATAAATCTTAAAGTCATAAATCCTAACTACCGCAGCAATTCCATAACCGTTCAGGCGGTGTTCCCCTGGATTTTTCTGTTGCTGGCTATACTGGGTGGGCTGATAGGCAGCCTGGGTAAAAACCTGGTCGGCAGGATGAAAATAACCCTGCGCCGCCTTGCGCTTGGAAGCATAGTCGGACTGATAGCAGCAGTAGCTTACTGGGGCCTTGGAATAGTCCTTATCGGTTTCTCTGTCGAAACACGGGGCTTAAATGAAGCTATGGTATTCGGACTGGGACTCTTAGCCGGCTATTTCGGGCTGGTGAGTCCAAAAAAATAATTTATATATTGCTTATCTTTGTCGACTTGGTAAAATTATTTTTCGTCCTTATGGGACTATTAATCAATGTGTATTTTACTTTATACCAGCATGTTGACATTCGGTACATTTCTAAATGGCAATGTCAATCAGTTAAGAAATTTAAATGAAAAAAGTTTTAAACGCCTCTATCGCTAATGAGGTGCAACGTGCCGCTGAACCATTCAAACGTAAAATTTCTTCGCGTAATCCTGCGCTTAGCTTTGCGGTTCTCAGCGGTTATAATTTTATTTTTTTCTCTTAATTCAATAGCACTGTTCGTTTGGGATGAAATCATTTCACACTGAACATCAATAAAAAAGAATACATTTAATACTGGCATACCTGCCGTTTTTCAAATTAAAAACACTGCTGCAACTCTATGCAGAACCTATAAATAACCCCTCAATAATGATTGACCTAAGAAGTATTCAAACCGAAATTGATGCAAGTTTTCTCTACAGTATCCTGGCCGAAAACGAAGAAGATCCAAATGTAGCAGATGTGTTTTTTCAGATGAGCGAAATAGAGCAAAGCCATGCCATCGCCTTTATGAAAAAAAGCAACCTGGATATTTCGCTGATGCCTGCTCCATCAGTCAGAGCCAGAATACTTAAAACGATAGGCAAAGTTTTTGGATATAATTATCTTTTAGGTGTGCTGCTCGATACCGAAAAAAGTATTTCATCATCCATAGTAAGCGCACGAAAAAAAAGCGATTCGGCTCCTTCCCTATCGGATACAGCGCATGTTTCTATCCTGATGAATATTTTAAATAACAGTCCTAAAGTTTCCGGTCCGAGCCTGGCACGCTTCGAAAAACGGCATCGTTCGGTTGGAGGTAATGCTTTACGGGCCGCAGTATTAGGGGGAAACGACGGGCTTGTAAGTAATTTTAGTCTGGTAATGGGAATAGCAGGCGCTACCAGCGGGCAACAGGGCGTTTTACTGGCCGGACTGGCCGGACTGCTGGCCGGGGCCCTATCCATGGCCTTAGGCGAATGGATATCGGTAAAAAGCTCGCAGGAGCTTTCCGAAAACCAGATGCAGCTTGAGATGGATGAACTGGAAGCCAATCCCGAAGGGGAAGAACGCGAACTGGCGCTGATTTACCAGTCGAAAGGAATACCCGAAGCACAAGCCCGTGCAATGGCCAAAGATGTTATTTCAGATAAGGATCTTGCTCATTCCGTCCTGGTAAAAGAAGAACTTGGTATTAATACCGAAGATATTAAAGGCTCAGCCATCGAAGCTGCAGTAACGTCCTTCCTGCTGTTTGCATTTGGAGCCATTATACCGGTTATCCCTTTTTTCTTCCTTTCGGGGATGAAAGCTATTTTAATAAGTACGGTAATGAGTGCCCTGGGACTGTTTATGATAGGTGCGTCCATTACTTTATTCACAGGGAAGAGTGTATGGTATTCAGGATTCAGGCAGGTTATTTTCGGGCTTGTAGCTGCTGCTATAACATTTGGAATCGGCAGGCTTATCGGCGTATCGGTTACAGGCTGATATACCACTTGCCGGCAGCAATTATAGCAATTTCTGACGTAAAAAATCTGTCCTGAAAAAATACCAAACTATTTTTTGCAAAAGAATTCAGGCGTTAGTAATTGCTTTAATATTGCATTTAAATCAGGCTAAAGCCTAAAACATATCTTATGAGAAAATACGCATTTTTCCTCTTCCTTTGTTTGGCAGGAATTCAATTTTTTGCAAGTGCACAGATCTTCATTATGGATTTGCCACCGGGTCACAATAAGGTTATTTCGGCCGAAAAGGAAAAAGGGCTTGATGGTTCGCCCTGGCTTATGGAAGATTGGAGCCCGGGAACAGTAAGGCTTATCAGCGGAAAAATCATCGAAGGCCTTAGCTACCGCTATAATGTTTACCGCAACCGTTTATACTTTCAGTACGAAAATGCGGAGTTTGTAATCAGTGCGCCCGACAGCATTGATCAGCTGGGAATGGCTGGGAAAATTTTTGTGTATGATAACCCCGACTCACTGGCAAAAGACAAAAAACGCTTAATGGAAATTGCCGTCGACGGACCTGCCAGGCTGTATATAAACTATTACCCGTTTATTATTCCGGCCAACTACAATATTGCGCTTGGCTCAGGCAATGCAAACGAAACAGTATCTGTAAGAGAAGCCTACCTGATTAAAGTCGGAGCCACTCTGACAACCATAGATAAAAAGGGGAAAAATATTACGGCAGCTTTTCCTGACAAAAAACAGGAACTTGATACATTTATGAAGAAAATAAATTTTTCGGTCAAAAAAAGATCCGATATCGAAAAAGTAGTGAGGTATTATAATTCGTTAAACCAGTAAGCGAGCTGTCTGTCTCAGGCGCTTGAAACCTGCCATTTCAAAACCTGCAGGGTTGGCGAGGAAATAAAAAAAGACATGCCCAAAACGGAAAGTCAGGGCATGTCTTTTTTAGTACTTATATCCTGACTTTTCAATCAGTTTATTGCTTTTAAAGCTATATATACTGCGTTTTAAGAGCCTTTTACTAATAATTAAAAAGCGAATCCAAGCACGAAATCAAACCGGTTTGATTTGAGTTTGACTGCTGCATCATCATACGAGGATACAAAATCCATTTTCCCCCAGCTTGATTCAAAACCCATAACAAATGGTTTATACCTTGCATACAATCCGAATCCTTTTCGGAGAGTAAAAAAGGTTCCGCCTACATTACCATATTCAACAGTTCCGAATTCGGTATTATACCCTGTTATATAAGTATTCTCGTAATTCGCTGAAGTGGGCTGAAAGGTAATTTTTAAGTCAACAATCAGTTTATCAATAGGGTTGTATGAAATTAAAGGGCCTATTTTCATAGCCGAAAAAATGGTCCTGAAATCCTGCGACAAACCTGAGGTCCCATCGGGATTCGGAGCAAAACATGCAACCCCACTGAGATAGGTAACATCGAGGCCAACTTTTAGATTATCGGGTAATCCTATTTTAGCAAGGTCGAGCTTGTTGAAATAAAAAACCTGGCCTACATTAAATCCATAACCTTTCGACATACCGCCATTTCCGCCTTCAATATCTGCCTGGTTGAGTACTTCTTTCGCGAAATCCCCTTTTGC
>CAIJPI010000265.1 GCA_903822525.1 uncultured Bacteroidales bacterium
AATCCCACATCCGAAATCCCACATCCGAAATCCCACATCCGAAATCCCACATCCGAAATCCCCAATCCGCAATCCGCAATCCCCAATCCCCAATCCGAAATCCTCAATCCCCAATCCCCAATCCGAAATCCCCAATCCCCAATCCGAAATCCCCAATCCCCAATCCTCTATTCATTTTCTTTTTTTTACCTTTGCAAAAAACTTCCTCTATGAACCGCGGCCCTATTTCTCTTTTTATCGAACATCATTACAGGCATTTCAACTCAGCCGCTCTGGTTGATGCTGCCAAAGCATACGAAACACATCTGCTCGAAGGCGGCAAAATGCTGATATCCATGGGTGGTGCCATGAGCACAGCCGAACTTGGAATTTCGCTGGCCGAAATGATTCGCCAGGATAAAGTACAGATTATCAGCTGTACCGGCGCCAACCTCGAAGAAGATATTATGAACCTGGTGGCCCACTCCCACTACCGCCGGGTACCTAACTACCGCGACCTTACCCCCGAACAGGAAAACGAACTGCTCGAAAAAGGGCTCAACCGCGTTACCGATACCTGTATACCCGAAGAAGAAGCTTTCCGCAAAATACAGCACCATATCGTGAAAATATGGAAAGATGCCGAAGCCAAAGGCGAACGCTACCTGCCCCACGAATATATGTACAAGCTGCTGCTAAGCCGCGTGATGGAAAATGATTATGAAATCGATCCGAAACATTCGTGGATGCTGGCTGCAGCCGAAAAAAACCTTCCTATTATCGTTCCCGGCTGGGAGGACAGTACTATGGGCAATATTTTCGCATCGTACTGCATAAAAGGCGAACTCAAGCCTTCGACCATGAAAACCGGGATCGAATATATGATGTGGCTAACCGAATGGTACCGGGCCAATTCGGCTGGTAAAGGCGTGGGTTTTTTCCAGATTGGCGGAGGAATATCAGGCGATTTCCCGATTTGCGTGGTTCCTATGATGTACCAGGATCTGGAATGGCACGATGTTCCGTTCTGGAGTTATTTCTGCCAGATTTCAGATTCAACCACTTCGTATGGATCTTATTCGGGTGCCGTTCCCAACGAAAAAATAACCTGGGGGAAACTGGCCATCGATACACCTAAATTTATTGTCGAAAGTGATGCAACCATAGTAGCTCCGCTGATTTTCGCCTGGCTGCTGAAATGGTAAACCAAACCTCCGCCCCTATTCAATAAGGGTTGTTTTTTAGGCGTAGAGAAAAACTGCTGTCAGAAAAACCAAAATAATCCGTTAGTACTACTGATTTAAGCAAACGGAGTTTTAATTAGCTTACTTTGAATCCGCATAAGAATTAAACCATTCCTGCCTGTATTCTTTACAAAGAAACAGGCAGGTTTTGTTGTTTGGAAATAGTACGATGACATTCTTCAACCATCTCATTATCTGTAAAATACCGAACAAAATATGTGCATATTAACTTGCTGATAATCTGAATTATAACCCATTATTATTTAGCGTGAAGAAAAAATAATCAGAGTATTATATTTAAACCTATTCTAAATAATCGAAATTCAGCCTAAAATATTTGTCTCATATTACGGAATTGAGAATATATTATATACTTTAGCCGTCTATTTATTTGTAAATCTGAATCTTGACTGACCCTTATTCTCACCTTAAAAAAAATAATTCTATGCGAATCAAGTCCTTTTTAATTAATACGCTGTTTGCTGCTTTCATGTTAGCATTTGTGCTATCATTTGCAATAACGGCAAATGCCGGCAAGGTGACGTATCCTGATAGCTGGGGTCAGCAAGGTGTATCGTTAAAAGCACAAAACGCATCAGGGGTTACAGTTAACTTCTCCATAAAGGAATTTTCGCTCGATACGCGTGCCATACATGGTGAAAATCTGCAGGAAATAAGCCTCGAAGGCATTTTCCTGCCAAATGGCGAAGGCGCTCCTAACCTTCCGGTAATGAGCCGGTATATAGCTGTACCACAGGGCGCTTCCGTAAGTATCGAAATCGTTAACCAACGTATCCAGACGCTGCAGAATGTTGACATGGCACCTGCTCCTCGCATTCCGCTCGAAACCGAACGCGGTCCACTTCAATATAACCGTGATTTAAGCATTTACTCAAAAAACAGCTTGTATCCTGCCCAGACTGTGCAGATTTCGCAACCTATGAAAATACGTGGCGTGGATGTAGTGATGCTCAGCATTACCCCTTACCAGTATAATCCTGTTACCAAAGAACTTATCGTATACCACGACCTGGAAGTAAAAATAAACTTTACAGGAGGCAACGGGCTGTTTGGTGAAACAAGGCTTCGCAGCCGTTACTGGGATCCTATTGTAATGGATCATACATTGAATAATGCTTCGGTACCTGCTGTCGATTATTCAACCCGCACCGTTCAGAATGTGAATTCGGATGCTACCGGATGCGAATACCTTATTATAGTACCAAACGATGCAGTGTTTAAACAATGGGCCGATACCATCAAGGCATTCAGAACCGAACAGGGAATTTTAACTCATATTGTGAGCTTGCAGGAAATTGGCGGCAATACTTCAGGAGTTATCGAAAATTATATTAACAACGCATATAACACCTGGGATATTCCGCCTTCGGCTATCCTTATTATGGCCGACTTTGGCACCAATGCACAGAACAGCATCACGTCCCCGATATGGGATAGCTATTGCGCATCAGATAATATTTACGGCGATATTGATAGCGACGACCTTCCGGATATTGCTATGGCACGTATGACTGCCAACAACGCTTCGCAGCTCGAAATCTACGTCAGGAAATTTATCGATTATGAAAGAACACCTCCGACCGATCCGTATTTTTATGCCCATCCTATAACCGCCCTGGGCTGGCAAACCGAACGCTGGTTCCAGATATGCTCAGAAGTAGTGGGTGGGTTTTTCAAAAATTCGATGGGCAAAACCCCTGTCCGTATAAATGCCGTTTACCAGGGAAACCCGGATGTTGACCCCTGGTCGACAGCTACCAACACCAATACTGTGCTTAATTACTTTGGGCCGAGCGGCCTTGGTTATATCCCTACCACTCCGCAGGCACTGGGCGGATGGAGCGGCGGAACAGCTGCCGTTGTGAATGCAAACCTTAATGCAGGAGCTTTTATTCTTCAGCACCGCGACCATGGAATGGAAACAGGCTGGGGTGAGCCTTCGTATGTAAACAGCAGCATTGATGGGCTTACCAATGTAGGAAAGCTATCGTATATTATGTCAGTGAACTGCCTGACCGGTAAATACAACTACGGAAGCGAATGCTTTGCCGAGAAATTCCACCGCTATAAATACAACGGGCAGAATGCAGGTTGTGTAGGCATACTTGCAGCTTCCGAAACTTCATACTCTTTTGTAAACGACACTTACGTCTGGGGTATGTACGACAATATGTGGCCGAATTTTATGCCTGCATACGGCGCCATGTTCCAGCAGCGCGGAATACTTCCTGCCTTTGGCAATGCAGCAGGAAAATACTTCCTCCAGCAGTCGTCGTGGCCGTATAATACGAGCAATAAAGTTGTAACGTACCATCTCTTCCACCATCACAGTGATGCTTTTCTCACCGTTTTCAGCGAAGTCCCTCAGCAGCTAACCGTTACGCATCCTGAAGTGATGATAAACTCAGCAACGTATTTCAATGTTAATGCTGACGCAGGTTCGTTCATTGCACTTACCACAAACGGGCAAATAATCGGAACTGCCAATGGTACTGGCGCACCGGTTGCAGTACCTGTAATTGCCCCTCCAATAGGCACTATAGTAAAAATAGTAGTTACCAAACAGAATTACTACCGTCATTACTCAAATGTAGTGGTGATTTCGGCCGAAAACCCTTATGTTATTACTGATACCTACACGGTTAGCGATCCTGCTGGAAATAACAACCAGGCGCTGGATTCAGGCGAAGATGCCTTCCTCTCGCTGGCTGAAAAAAATCTCGGGAACAACCCAGCCGTTAACGTGGTAGTAACCCTTTCACTGAGCGATCCTTACATTTCGTTTACTGATAATACTGAAACCTATCCTTCAATTGCCTCCCAGCAGACTGTAACCGTCGAAAACGGATTTAAAGTTCACATCGCATCCAATGTGCCAAACGGATACCAGAAAATGGCTACAGCCACTGCAACTAATGGAACCGATACCTGGCTGAGTTATTTTACTTTACTATGCCGTGCTCCTGAACTTGCAGCCAGTACCCTTATTATTGACGATTCGCAGACAGGCAACGGCAACGGAAGACTCGAAGCCGGCGAAAACGCCATTATCAAAATAGCTACTGCCAACACAGGTATGAGCGCAGCCCAGGATGTTGCAGCAGGTTTGTCAATCAGCAACGGGTATATTACGCTCAACAACGCTTCCTTCAATATAGGAGTTATCAATCCTTCAGCATCCGAATATGCCGAATTCCAGGTTTCTGTCCGACCCGATGCTCCCGAAGGTGTCAGCATCGACCTTTACTATACAGCAGTGTCGGGGGCGTATTCCACACAACATACATATACTATACAGGCAAGCATGAAGGTTGAAGACTGGGAAACCGGCGATTTCAGCAAATACAGCTGGTCGAATGCCGGCAACCTGCCGTGGACGATCACCAATTCAGGAACCTTCGAAGGTGTTTATTCCGCCCGATCAGGAGCTGTTGGCAATTCGCAGAATTCACAGCTGTTTATAAACTACATCGTCCCGAATAACGACAGCATTAAATTCTACTACAAAACTTCCACAGAGCCATCAACCGACGGATTAAAGTTCTTTATCGACAATGTATTAAAGGGAAGCTATTCAGGCACTACCCCCTGGACTCATGCCTCATTCCCTGTTGCAGCCGGAAGCCATATTTTTAAATTTATGTATTCCAAAAACGGAAGCGGGTCAAGCGGATCCGATTGCGCCTGGCTCGACTTTATTGTCCTGCCCACTCCTCAGTATACAACCGCTTACTCCGGCCCCGACAGTTATACCTGCCAGTCGACTCCATACCAGTGCAGTGGGAATGCCGGAAATTATTCGTCAGTAGCATGGACAACCGCAGGAAGCGGAACTTTCAGCGATCCTGCCCTGCTTAATCCTTTATATACTCCGGGTGCTTCTGATATTTCATCAGGCTCTGTTCTTCTCACAATGACAGCCACCGGAATTTCGGGAATAGTTAATGACACCCTGCTGTTAACCATCCAAAGTCCTCCGACAGCAAGTGCAGGTTCCAACGCAGCCATGTGCAGCGGCCAGGCCTATACCCTTGGAAACGCTTCAGCAAGCAATTACACCCACTTATTGTGGACAAGCAGCGGAAACGGAATTTTCAGCAATCCTTCGTTGTTGCTTGCCGACTATACACCTGGAACAGCTGATATTGCCGCTGGCACTGTAACCCTCACCCTGACGGCTTCGAACGAGTCGTGCCTGTCAGCTTCTTCATCCAAAATTTTAACGATTCATGCTACCCCTGCCCCACAGATTACAGGCGAAAATGCTGTCTGTGCGCAATCGGCAGGAGTGGTATATTCAACTCAGCAGGTGGCCGGAAACACCTATCAATGGACGGCTACCGGCGCAACTATCGTTTCAGGTGCAGGAACCGGAGAGGTAACTGTTAACTGGGGACCCGAAGGTACCGGTAGTATGGTTGTAACTGAAAACACCGTCAATAATTGTCCTGCCTCCGACACCCGCTCCGTTGTTATCAAACCTATACCGGCAACCGTGATTTCGGGCAACAGCACCGTTTGCCTGGGCGATAATTCGGTATATTCAGCCACAGCAGTAACCGGAAACAGCTATAGCTGGAGCATTACCGGAGGAGTTATCACATCCGGACAAAATTCAAACGAAGTGCAGGTAACGTGGAATACTGCAGGGGTCAATAACATTTCACTTACCGAAACCATTGATGCTTCCCTCTGTTCAGTTACCAAAAACCAGAGCATTGCTACCAACAGCGGCGCTGCAATTCCTGCCAAACCGCAGGGGCCGGCCGAAGTTGACCTTTACGCTGTAGGCAATACCAACTTCACCACCGAAGCTGCCTTATATGCTCAATCCTATTTCTGGCAACTTTTACCTGCTGAAGCCGGTATTGTATCAGGAACAACAACGGCTGCAAATGTGGTATGGAACAGCAACTACCGAGGGAATGCATTCCTGAATGTAAAATCGGTAAATAACTGTGGCGAAAGCACCCTGTCTGAAGCATTTGCCGTAAAAGTTTTCAGTTCATTGGGCATTGGCGATAATGCAGGTAGTATAGGTGTTAGTATATCCCCTAATCCAAACCATGGCAATTTCGCACTTTCGGTTTCAACACAGGAAATTGAAAAGCTGGGGATACGTATTAGTGCTGCAAATGGCGCGGTTGCTTACGAACGTTCAGGCATCGAAAGCAATGGCTTATACACCGAGGCCTTGCAGCTCAATCTGGCCCAGGGCACCTATAATATCACCGTGAGCACATCAAATGGCTTTGTTGTAAAGAAATTTGTAGTGACAAAATAATAAAATCACCATCCATGATTGAAAAGAGGTTACTTCCGGTAGCCTCTTTTTTTTTATCCCGGCTTGCGCGAAATCAGGCTTGCGCGAAATTGAACGGAATAAACCCAGTTCAATATTTTTTATGGGTGTAGTTAAAAGTTAAATATTTCGATTTGTGTTTTCTTAGTGTCTTTGTGCCTTCGTGGCTAAATTAAAATAGTATCAAGCCACAAATAATCACTACTACAGACTTCAAGACTTCTCAAAACCTGAAACTTATTATTATATCTATCTGTCAATCATAGTTTTGCCTTATATTTAACCAGACATCGGTCACAATTATCAGGCCCGGACTCCTTTTTCGTTATCTGGAATAAGTTTAAATACCGGGAAAAAGCCGATAATCGTATTACTTTTCGCGTAGAGGGCTATTTATATATACTAAACTCTCTCACAAGTGACTCGTATTTACTCCACTAAGCTACTCATGCTTATACTCCTGTATCTCCTGCCTGCAGTTATGATTGCTGGTGAGCATTGGGTTGGAGTTTCGTCACAGTCGCCCGCATCATCCGAAATAAAGGTGTCGGGAAATTTAAATTCATCGGCAGAAATTACAGTTGCTATTCCAGGCTTCTATATGAATGAAGCCCTGTTTGAAGGCAAAGCTTTAACACTTCCGCAGATTCCCGGTGGGCATCCTATGCTTGAACAGGGAAATCCTGATTTACAAAAGTTAAGCTTTACACTTCAGCTACCTGCCAATGGTCTGATCCAGGTGAGTGTAACATCTTCAAAATTCACTGAATATTCTGATATCGACATCGTTCCTTCATCTGGAAATAATACAAGAGATGGACTTGCTAATCCTCTTTTTAAATCTCCTTCTTACCTTACCGATGCTTTCTTCCCTGGCAAACTTATTGACTCAGAGCAGCCTTTTATTGTACGCAATACAAGGGCACAGGCATTTCAGGTATACCCGTTTCAGTACAACCCGATAACAAAAGTATTAAGGGTATATTACCAGCTTACCTTAACGGTTGTTAACGCCGGAGGTGAAGGCGATAACCCTCTTAAAAGTGAAGATTACCGCATAATACCTATCGAAGGTATTGGAGCCTCCTGCCTCAACAAACCTGACAATTCGTCGAAATCAGGACAACTGCCTTCAGAACGCGGAAGCCTTCTGATTATTTGTCCAGCAAGCTACAAGGCAGCCATCGCTCCTTTAGTTGAATGGAGACAACAAACAGGTATTTCTACTGAAGTAGCAGGTGCTGAACAATTTTCAGATGCTGAAGCACTTTACACTTTCGTTAAAGACTATTATTACAACCATTCAAACCTGGCATACCTGCTTTTGGTTGGCGATGCCGAACAGATTCCAACACATATGCTTTCGGCCGGTGCCAGCGATAATTATTATTCGTACCTGGCTGGCAACGATCATTATCCTGATATCCTGGTAGGACGTTTTTCGGCTGAATCAGCTAAAGATGTAGAAGTTCAGGTAAGCCGTACCCTGCAGTATGAAAAAAATCCCGGATCCGATGCCGCATGGATTGCTTCAGCTACCGGAATCGGATCAACACTCAGCCCCGGCGACGATGGAGAGTCGGATTTTCAGCATGTACGAAAATTACTTAAAAAGCTAAAATCAACCACATACAGCCAATACAATGAATTTTTTGATGGTTCGGAAGGCGAAGGCGATGCCAATGGCAACCCATCAACTGCTGATATAACAGCAAAGATAAACGAGGGTACAGGAATTATTTTCTATGCAGGGCATGGCTCACCCAGTACTATGGCAACGGGATTGGTTAAAATAGCAGTAGTCGAAAACCTTACCAACAACGGCAGATTTCCACTTATCTGGTCGGCAGCCTGCGAAAACGGAAACTTTGCAGGAAAATACTGCATAGCCGAAGCATGGCTTCGCGCTGTCAGCAGCAATGGTAAGCCTGCCGGAGCACTGGCAGCATTAATGTCATCATCGGCTCAAACCAGCTATCCTCCTATGGAAGCCCAGGATAAAATTGCTGAATTACTGAGCGATCCTCAGGAAAGCCTTTCTACCATGGGTGCCATATCGGTAAAAGGCATGATGAGCATGAACGATATTTACGGATCAGCAGGTTATATCACTACCGACACATGGATATTATTCGGTGATCCTTCCCTAAGAGTACGCACGGCAATGCCCAAACAACTTATCGTCGACCATAATGAAACAATCGGAGCCGGGCGTATGAGCTATTCATTAAAATGCAATCTTAACGATGGATTTGCATGTTTGAGCAGCCAGGGAGTAATATTAGGAACAGCGGTAGTTGCTGACGGTATATCAACCATATACCTTGACCAGCCTGCCTCAGGAGATAATATGACACTCACAGTAACAGCACTGAATTACCTACCCTATGTGGCAACTGTTGAAGTAATTAAAACTCCGGGTAATCCTGAATTCTGCTGCCCTCTCAATCACAGTAAGCTGCAGCCTGTTAACAGCAGCTTTTCGTGGGAAGCTGGCAATGGCGGAAATCCTGATTACTACCTTTTTTATCTTGGAACCAATAACCCGCCCAACAATATGATTAACGGGCAGAAACTTACTTCCACCCAGCTGAAAACCCAGCTCATTCTCCAGTACGACTCAGTATATTACTGGAAAGTGGTGCCTGTAAACAGCTACGGCCTTGCCGAAAGCAAAGTAATGGATTTTACCACGGTTTTCAGGCCTGATGAAGATTTTGAACCTGTTTTTAAAAGCCGTATGAAATGGAGTGATGGCGGCGCGCAAAACTGGACAATTGACGGAGCACAGCATTTTGATGGAATTAAATCTATCCGCTCCGGACAAATTAACGCCAATGAATATTCTTCCCTGATATATCCTTGTGAAGTGACAAGCTGTGATTTCGTAAGTTTCTGGAGTAAAACATCTTCTGATGGCGGTGATAAACTGCAGTTTCTGATGGATGGCATTTCTGTTGCCGAATGGAGCGGGCTCACCGACTGGAGTTTCCATACCTATAAGATTGAGCCCGGAATGCACCAGCTCGAATGGCGTTATACCAAGGACAATGAACTAACTGCAGGCGACGATGCTGCCTGGCTCGATAACATGCATCTTCCGTTACATGCCCCGCTTTTCGCCACCGTCACAGATAAAGGATCGGCTTGCGAAGGATCTGTTTTTGAACCTGCTGCAACAGCCGGAAACTATTTCACTATGGAGTGGAAAACTGATGGAGATGGAACTTTTGACGATCCTAACAGGGAGGATGCCGTTTATAGTCCGGGCACAATCGATCTGCTAAATAAATCTGCTGTACTGCAAATGCACCTGCATGCATTCGAGGGCTGCCCTTCACTCGACAAAACAATTGAACTCAGCATAAATCCTCTTCCGGTAATAACCCTGCCATCCGATACCATTGTCGGAAGTGGCAGCTACATTCAGCTCGATGCAAGCCTGAGCGGGGATATGACCTATAACTGGCAGCCCGACGGAAGCAGCAGCCCGATCGCTGTTATTGACTCATCCTTATCGGTAAATGGCACAAAAAACGCAAGCATTACTGTAACCAGTTCGGCAGGATGTTCAGCAACCAAAAACATTCTGATTCATTTTAACAATTCTGATATAGCCGATTCATACAATATTTTCCCTAACCCTAACAACGGCAATTTTTCGATTGCCCCTGCAAAAGGAACAGCTGTTATCGACAATATGATGCTGCTCGACAACAACGGGAAAATGGTCTGGAAAAATAACGGAAGCTTCAATATTATAGGCACAAAGCAAGTATCCATTCCAGGTCTGTCAACAGGCTCATATATGCTGGTAACTGTTAACGAAAACGGGCAATCAGCTAATCCGCTTGTTATTCAGTAACCCAGATTTCACTGAGGGGTTAGGGGTTAGGATTTAGGGCTTAGGGATCGAAATCGTGCAGTCGGCGCATCTCCCTCTCGCTTCATTTCCTCCTTGCCTCACCCTCAGTGCCCCTCCGTGCCCTCAGTGCCTCAGTGGTTTTTTTATTCAGGGGTTAGGGGTTAGGATTTAGGGGTTAGGGATCGAAATCGTGCAGTCGGCGCATCTCCCTCTCGCTCCATCTTCCTCTCGCTCTATCTCCTCCTCGCTCCATTTCCTCCTTGCCTCACCATCAGTGTCTCTTCGTGCCCTTAGTGCCTCCGTGGTTTTTTTATTCAGGGGTTAGGGGTTAGGATTTAGGGGTTAGGGGTCGAAATCGTGCAGTCGGCGCATCTCCCTCTCGCTCCCTCTCGCTCTATCTCCCTCTCGCTCCGTCTCCCTCTCGCTCCATCTCCCTCTCGCTCTATCTCCCTCTCACTCTATGTATCGTCCTGATTTTTGTTTACAAAATCTGTAAACCTATTTCAGGACAAGACAGTCAGATATAATCGAATTTGGTTACATTTGAGCACTGATAGTCATTTATTACTTATGAAGAATTTCTCACACATTACAATACTTTTCTTTTCCATATTAGCACTTCATGTTTCGGCTCAGGAGTCTGATCCTAACAACGGACTGAAGCATAGTATGACTGCCGCCGAGGCTGCTCACCGCGACAGAATTGCCTTAGGATTTGTTGAAACCGATCCGCCAGCGGGAGTTATACGCAACGTTGAAGAATTCGGGAATAATGACGGCGCCATTATCCGATATCCTTTCGGCATTCCTATGAACCTGATAAAGGAACTTGCAAAGGATGCAAAACTAACAACACTTGTTGCCAGCAGTTCGCAGCAAAGCACCGTAACAAGTCAATACCAGGCCAATGGCGTAAATCTGGCCAACTGCAGTTTCCTTATAGCAGCCAGCGATTCGTACTGGACCCGCGACTATGGACCGTGGTATGTGACTTTTGGAAACAACCAGGTTGGAATTATCGATTTCCCTTATAACCGCCCTCGTCCGAACGATGACGAAATACCGAAAAAAGTAGCCCTCAGCCAGGGCATTCCCTGGTTTGGCATGAATGTAATCCATACAGGGGGAAATTATATGACCAATGGCATCGATCAGGCTTCGTCAACGCAACTGGTGTGGGAAGAAAATCCAACCCAGACAAGCAGCCAGATCGATCAAAAGGTTCATGATTATTTAGGCATAAGTGAATACCTCGTTGAACAGGATCCAAACGGAACCTATATCGACCATATCGATTGCTGGGGCAAATTCCTTGCTCCCGACAAGGTGCTGATTCGTAAAGTTCCCAGCTCACATCCTCAATATTCCGAAATTGAAGCAACCGCAGCATTTTATGCCTCCCAGGTTTCTTCGTATGGTACGTTCTACAAGGTTTACAGGGTCAACACACCCAATAATGAACCATATACCAATTCATTTATTCTGAAGAATAAGGTCTGCGTGCCTATTATGGGCACAGCTAACGATGCAGCTGCATTACTGTCTTACCAGCAGGCAATGCCGGGCTACCAGGTATTTAGCTTTCTCGGCAATCCAAGCACACCCTGGGAATCGACCGATGCTTTACACTGCCGCACCCACGAAATAGCCGACCAGGGGATGCTGATGATTTCGCACCTGCCTCTCCACGACTCCTTACCGGCACAGGCATGCTTCCAGATTAATGCCGATATTACTGCTTTCAGCGGACAGCTTATTTACCCTGATTCCGTTTGGACAATTTACAAAGTGAATACGGGCGCCTGGGATACCGTTACTATGACGCACACTTCGGGTTATAACTGGACAGCCTGCATTCCCGGGCAGTTGGAAGGCTCGGCGATTTCATACTATATCCATGCTGAAGATGCTTCAAACCGAAGTTCAAGTCATCCCTATATCGGAGCTCCCGACCCGCATAAATTTTATGTCAAGGTTTCAATTCCTGCCAAACTTGTTGTATCACCCGACTCGCTGATTTTTACCACTTTTAGTGATATGGTTAACGGCAAAACTGCCAGAGTACGCAATTTTACCAATCAACAGCTAGTGATCAGCCATATCAATAATACCGGCGAAACACCTTTTAACTGGCAGATTGACCCGTGGAACATCGGACTTCCTTACACGCTGCAGTCGGGCGACTCACTGAATCTTACAGTTAAAATTGCTATCCCCATAAACAAAGGAACTGAATTTCTTTGTGATACACTTTTTGTGAATACCGCTAATGCCAGCAATCATGTAATGATATGTGTTGACCCTCTCCTTCTTTCGGATATTAATTCCGGTCCAAAATCAGATGAAGTCAGCGTATTTCCAAACCCAATGCACAGCACAACCGCCTTTAAAATA
>CAIJPI010000266.1 GCA_903822525.1 uncultured Bacteroidales bacterium
CTGAGCTCGTTTAATACAGGCGTGTTCGAATATTGAAATCCCTCGGCCGAAACACCATCAATACCGATCAAAATAACGTGTTTTGCAGCTGTTGGCTGCGCTACCGAAATTTTAAACAGACAAATTAGAAGGATTAAAAAGACTGGAATACGGAATGATCTCATAACTATAGAAGGTTTGACCTTTTTCAGGCAGATTGCTCTATCCGGGAGGTCTCATTAAATTTGATTTTTTAATTGCTGATTATTGTTGGATAGATGTCAGTAAGCATTGCCTGTATAATTAACGTAAGAAAAGATGAAAAATTATTGGATTGTTCCTGATTAATCCAGGCCTATTTTATTACAATCTCATCTAAAAATACCCATGAAAGACCTCCTGCTGAAGGATGCCAGGAAGGAAGCGTTTTAGTTCCGGTAATATAATAGCGGATAAACTGCATGTTGCTGAAATCGCCTTCAAACACATAATCTCTTGTGATGTTTTCTTTCTGCTGTAGACCCGTAACTTCGGACGAACCAGCTTTGTCCCATGTAATTCCATCTGGAGAAACCATACATGTAACCCGGCTAGGGTGTAGTATCCAGCTTTTGGGATCCCATAATGATCCTATACTAATTGTATGGAATGAACGCTTCTCACCAAGGTCAAGAGTAAGTTGAAAATCTTTGCCTTCCCAGCCCAGCCAGTGAACCTTGTAACTATCGGCTCCCTGAACTCCGTTGGTTAATACTGCCATGTCGCCCCCGCTGTATTTCGGAGCCGGTCCGGGTAAAGCTGTTACTGTTTTTCGGAAAGCCAGATTATCGTCAACTTTTACATCTATAAAGCGGAGTGTTGAATTGTAGTAACTGTCGACAGTTAATCCCGATTCATTCAGGTATTTAACTCCATTTACTTTACTGGTATTGTTAAAATCTTCGAGTATGGCTTTCATACCAGGCTTTAACTCGAATTTTCCGTTATTCTCAGCATACCATCCACGTGAACCGAACATATCATTTTTTCCGATTTCCATGGTAGCAAATTCAACAGGTAGCCGGCTTACTTTAACTCGTTGTAATACTTCCTGGCGATTAGCAACCGAAGCTTCAGCCTTATCAAACAAAGTATTGTAAAAGGCAATATTTTCGGCCGACAGGAATGACTTTTCGTGATGTACCGGTGAACCATATATATCGAGCCATTCGCATGATTTAATAAGTTCTGATTCGAGCCGGTCAATATATTGCCTGATAAACGGTGCTGCTTCGGCGTAATATCCGTTAAGGAAAACCGTTTTTACTGAATCTATGTTTACAACCGGGTTCCAAAGTAGCTTTGCAAGCATATATGCTTTAAGCTCAGCCATTTCGTTGCCTTTCATGGTATTGGTCTGCTGGAAATGCTGATAAGCGCCGTTGCGGGTTAAAAACTGAATGTTAGGCTGCAACACATGCAGATTAGGGAATGGTGTCACACTGTTAGCGAAATCGACAGTATAATCCCACAGGTAGATGTTATGCGTTAGCTTTCCCCAATCGGTAATGTCAGTAACAAATGACTGGCTTGTTGGATCGCTTTCTATACTTTTGCTTCGGTTCAGTTCAATGGTACAGAGCATAATCTGTACATTGTCAGCTGGTTTAGTGATTTTAGGGGCAGAGCGCGAAAACTGGTATGCAAGTGTTGAAATGATCTTGTCAGGAAATCTGGCTGCCACCTGGTTAACAAACCTAACAAGGGCTCCTGAAGGCGCACCTTCTTCTGCAAGAATGGCTTTGCAGCTGTCGCACTGGCAATAGGAAAAATTATCATTCTGACTAACCGACCAAATCTTCTTGTCAGGTTGTCTGGCCATTTCGACCTTCAGTTTTTCTATTACCATATTTAGTACTTCCGGATTCGACACACATAATTGATCAATAATGTGTTTGCCGTTCATAAAAGCATAATATTCAGGATGTGAACCGAAATATGTTTCCCACGGTACCAGTTTATTGAAGGTATGCACATAAAACCCTTCGGCAAAAACTTCGTCGATATTGTCAAGGCGCATCCATTCCTTGTAGGAACTATTGTCGTTGAAATTTCCGTGAACAATCCGGAGGCTGTTGGCAGGTTTATCTGAATAGTTTACCGGATGTAAAATGATAGTCTTATTTTGTGGGACATATTCAACATCCGGTGCATAAATCCGGCACCCCATTTGTTTTTCGAGCAGATCGGCCACGCCATAATAAGTTCCCTTGTGGCTTCCACCAATAATAAACAGCTTGTTATGTGCAGTTATAATATGGAATTCGTCAGGAACCATAGCTTTCGAGAGCCTGATCTTCACATCAGGCTGAACCCTGTTGGTAAATCCAATTGAAATTTCTGTTTTAATGGGTTTTGTATTGTCCTTAACGATAGGCAGGTTGCAGCCTGAAATCTTTAAGAGGTATTGCTGAAGGAGTTCCGCAGCTTCTATCTCATTGGACGATACCTGCTCGGGCACAACTATTACAAAAGACGAATGTCCGTTTTTGATTAGTTGCAATGACTTACCCTCAGCAAAAACCGGCTTGGCCAGATGTATAATTGCAGATATCAGGACTAAGAAATAGAATGTTTTCTTGTTTATCATTTCAGCAACTGGGTCATTAGATTATTTATAATTCTGAACTGTTTCCCTTTCAATTGACTGAATGACGATTTCCTGCATTTTATCGGCATTCCGTTCCATAGCTTCTAGCAGGCGGAACTGGACTTTTGCCCTGTCGAGGTTGTGGTCGGGATATGAAGTGCGGAAGTATGGATCTCCGTCAACAAAATCAGTAAGAAATCGTAATCCGATAATAAACGTCATAAATCTTGCTGCAAATGCCAGGTTAGCAATCTCAGCTTCGGTGAGAGTGTGCCGTGTGCTGGCAATAAAGCCGCGGGTATAGGCTTCGTAAATGGGTAAATTGATATCCACTTTTGAAAGATCTTTTTCATCCTCAGAAGCAGTGTTTGCACCTGTTCGTATAGCATCGCCGAAATCAAAGAGTATGCTTCCCGGCATCACGGTATCTAGGTCAACAATGCATATAGCCTTATCCTCACTGTTGAATAGTATGTTGTTGAATTTAGTGTCGTTATGTGTTATGCGTACAGGAAGCAGCCCGGTTCTGATCAGTTCGGGTATACTGAGCATTTTTTCAGCTCTTTGCTGTATAAAATCGATTTCAGCTGGAATTTCCTTTATACGGTCAACAGTGTTTATCTTCATCGAATTATAGAAAGTTGCAAGCCGCTTTTCCATATTATGAAAATCAGGAATGGTTTCGGTAAGCCCGGCTGCAGGCAAATCGGCAAGCAACGACATAAATATCCCGAAAGCTTTGCCTCCTTCGTAAGCAATTGTAGTATTTTCGACAACATCATATACATGCGATTTGTCTATAAAAGTATACAGTCGCCAGTATTGTCCTTCCGCATCAAGGAAATATTTTTCGCCTGATTTAGTAGGAATGATCTCAAGTATTTTGAATGCAAGTTCCGGGTGCTCAGCAAGTTTAGCGGAAAGGTGCTGAACAACAATGGAAATATTGTTCATTAGTCCTTTCACATCTTTGAAAATGTAACTGTTAATCCATTGCAGGAAATATCCGGAGCAACCTGGGGCATTGGTTTTGATAAAATAAGAATCATTGTGCCCGTGCGGCCCAGGCGTCCCATTTAGCCGCCAGCTCCTTCACGCGCGCGGGCTGAGCCGCAGACAGGTCGCGCTGTTCGGTCCGGTCGGCTTTCAGGTCGTAGAGTTCCCAGGGGCCATTCCGACCCAGGCGGACCAGCTTCCAGTCGCCCACCCTCACGGCGGCATTGCCCTCGTGCTCCCAGAACAGGGCGTCTCGCTGGATCGGCTTGCTGTCGAATGCCGGCACCAGGCTGCGCCCTTCCATGGGCTGGATGGCCTTGCCCTTGAACTCCTTCGGATAGGCGGCCCCAGCCACGTCCACGCAGGTGGCCATGATGTCAATGAGATGGCCCGGCTGGGTGCGGAGCTGGCCGCTACCGGGAATCCGCGCCGGCCAGTGGGCGATGAGGGGCGTCGAAATTCCGCCCTCGTGGTTGTAATGCTTGTAACGGCGGAATGGCGTATTCTCGAGGGTGGCCCAGGATTGGCCGCAGTAGATGTTCGAGTCCGCGTTGCCGGGCTGCTCCCCGACGTATCGGCCGTCCGGGCCGGCCTCCGCGTTTCCGCCGTTGTCAGACAGGAAGAGAATCAGGGTGTTGTCGAGCGTCCCGCGCTGGCGCAACCCCTCGACCAGGCGGCCCACCGCCGCGTCCATGTGCGCCACCACCGCCGCGTAAATCGCCATCAGGTGATCGAACCGGTCCTGCTCTTGCGGCGACAGGGCATCCCACGCCTTGACCTCCGGCGCGCGAGGCGAGAGCGGCCACGCCTTGTCCACGATGCCCAGCTCGACCTGCCGGGCGCGTCGCTGCTCGCGCAGCTTGTCCCAGCCGACCTTGTACTTGCCGCGGAACTTCGCGATCTCATCCGCCGGCGCCATCAGCGGGAAGTGCGGCGCGTTGAAGGCGAGGTAGAGGAAGAAGGGCTTCGACTTGTCCCCGTCGTCAACGAACTTCAGGGCGTTGTCCACGAAAGCGTCGGTGGTGTAGAAGCCGTCAGCCGGGGGCTGAATGTGTTCATTCTCGCGGGTCAACGAGTCGGGGCGGAAATAGTTGGCGGTGCCTTTGATCACACCGAAGTAGTGGTCGAATCCTCTCTGCCGGGGCCAGTTTGCCTTCTCCGCATCGTTGGTCGCTTCCGTGTATTTCGTCACGTGCCATTTGCCTGTCATGGCGGTGCGATAGCCCGCGCCGTGGAGCACTTCGGCGATGGTCACGCAGCGATCGTTGAGGTTGCCCTGGTAGCCCGGCTGCTTCCGGTCGGTGACCATGTGGCCTACCCCGGCCTGGTGCGGGTAGAGCCCGGTCAACAGCGATGCGCGGGTGGGGCAGCAGCGGGCGGTGTTATAGAACTGCGTGAAGCGGAGTCCGCCGGCGGCCAGCTTGTCCAGGTTGGGCGTCGGGATTTCGCTGCCGTAGCAGCCGATGTCGGAGAACCCCATGTCGTCCACCAGGATGACGGCGATATTGGGGCGCCCGGCTGCGCTGGCCCCGGGAGCCGCGCAATTGACGAAGGAGAGGATGGCGAGCGCCAGCCCGGCGAGGATTCGCGACTGCCTGGCAAGACGGCGGGATAGAGA
>CAIJPI010000267.1 GCA_903822525.1 uncultured Bacteroidales bacterium
GATTTATACAATCATGGCTATTTCATATGACTATAAAGTTACTGCTTTAATCACAAAAATGTAACCGCAACGAGAAATAATTCTGTGCCAGAATTCTTAAAAGCTAACCTGAAAACGAATTTCCTTTTATAACAATAAAACAGTTTATTTCACGACTCAGGAGCATACATGAAGTTTCAAAACAAGGATTTTATTCTCTTATCTTATCCAGCAAACTGTTCAGCAAGCTGACTTCTTCATTGGTAAGGTTTTTAAGCAAGGTATCCGTTTTTTTTTCACAATCATCCATGCCTGTAAGCATATCCAGACCCAATTGTGTTATTTCAATTTCCTTTTGACGGCGATCAGCAGGATTTTCCTTCCGGTCAACCAGCTTTTTCTCAAATAACTTATCAATAAGCCGGCTTACATCAGAACTTTTGTCCAGCATCCTTGCCTTCAAGAAACCGATGGAGGCAGGGCCTTCGGAACGAAAACCACGGAGAACCCTCAATATATTGTACTGAGGCTCCGAGAGCCCATGCTTCTTCAGCATCTGAATAAAATCGTAGCTGAAATGCTTAACAGTATAAATCAGGTTGATTGCACCTTTGTGGTATTCGTTCCGGTACCGGCCCTTAACTTCATCTTCAATACTCATTCGTTTATTTCTTAATCAGTTCCGGATTACGCAGGAACCCAACAACCCAAACCAGAATAAGTACAACAGAAGGCATAACAATGCTGAGTCCACCTGTCATATGCAGAATAATTGCACCGCCCATATAGGAACTTAACAGCAGAGTGCCATAAATATTTGTTCGTGGAAATAAAAATAACAGCGCCGAAGATATTTCTCCGATTCCAATAATAACGCGCCAGTCGGCCAGTTTCATTTGTTCCATTTGTTCAGGGTGTAAAAACAGTTTTCCGCTTGCACTAAAAGCGAAAAGCCCGGTGAGCAGTCCTGCAATAACCCAGGCTGAAATTTTTCTGGTTTTTGAAACTTCTGTTGTTGCCATAAGTGTGGTTTTAAGAGTTAAGATTTGTTTTAATGTTAAAACGTTATATGTTGAAACATGTATATATCTTTTATTGTTCAAGTTAGTTCTTTCTTATTTTGTCCATTATACTTTACCTTATAGGAAAAGTCATCATTCTTCAAGCTGTTATTCAGCCACTGAAGAGAAATTTCAGACAATTGTCCTTAAATTCCCGTATATATATTTCTACATATTTCCTGTTAATAAAATCAGGATTCTTTTTATCCTATATATATAAACAACACAATATATGCAATTTAAAGATAGTCAAGTAAACTGGAATGTTTAATCTTCAACGACATTTGCCATCTTTTCATTTGCCATATGAAACCTGATTTCAGTAATATACTGAAAATTACAAAAAAGTATATAAAAAGCACCTTTAGAATGGATAAAATTCATTTACATTTGCTCAAAACAAATCCCTAAAAAAACCTACTGTTATGACAATAGGAGTACTTAAAGAAACTGAAGGCGAAAACCGGGTAGCCTTACTTCCCGAAAGTGTCGCCACTCTGGTAAAAATGAATGTCACTTTGCTTGTTGAAGCTGGCGCCGGGCTTATGGCCTTTGCTTCCGACAACGATTACAAAGAGGCAGGTGCAGTCATCGAAACCAAAGCCAATGTAGTTGCAGGCGCTGACCTGCTGATCAAAATTCAACCACCGACTCCGGCTGAAATTTCGCTTATGAAAGACGGGCAGGTAATTATGGCTGTATTAAATCCTTACTTCAATACCGAACTGGTAAAAGAGCTTGCAGCCAAAAACATCACCGGATTCAGTATGGATGTGGTACCACGCACCAGCCGTGCACAGGCCATGGACATACTTTCGTCAATGGCTACAGTTGCCGGCTACAAAGCAGTGCTCACTGCTGCCAACACCTTGCCTAAATTCTTTCCTATGTTTATGACTGCTGCCGGAACCATTAAACCAGCAAATATGCTGATATTGGGTGCCGGAGTTGCCGGGCTCCAGGCTATTGCCACTTCGCGTAAGCTTGGTGCAGTGGTATATGTTTTCGACGTTCGTGCAGCAGTAAAAGAAGAAGTTGTAGGCCTTGGCGGAAAATTCGTTGAAGTGGAAGGGGCTCTCGATGATAAAGCAGCCGGAGGTTATGCCGTTGAGCAAACCGATGAATTTAAAGCACGCCAGGCACAAGCCATCCACGATCAGGCTGTGAAATCGGATGTGGTAATTTGCACAGCCCAGATTCCTGGACGCCGCGCTCCGCTCCTGCTCAAAAAGGAAACTGTTGAAGCCATGAAACCAGGATCAGTAATTATTGACCTTGCTGCTTCCACCGGCGGAAATTGCGAACTGACTAAAGACAATGAAACCTTGGTTCATCAGGGTGTTAAAATTATTGGCAATTCCCAGTTCCCAACCGATATGCCTACCGACGCAAGCCGCATGTATGGCAAAAATATGATTAACTTCCTTAAACTCATTGTCACCAAAGAAGGCGCATTGAACCTCAACTGGGACGATGATATCGTAAAAGGAACAGCGGTTACTCACGGGAAAGAGATAGTTCACGAGAGAGTTAAAGCGGCGATTGCATAAACGAGCTGTGCAGGGTGCCTGGTTCAAAAAAAAGGTTCCAAGTGCCGGGTGCCGGGTTCCGACCTAAAGACAAAGATTGTGTTAAATAACAAATATTGGTCTAAAATCATAAAACCTAATTTTGGGAGGTATGGCAAAAAGTTTTGAAGAACTTGTTATATGGCAGGATGCAAGAAAATTAGCAAATCTTGTCCATTTTACTTTCCTTGAACTGAAAGACTATGATTTTAAAAATCAAGTCAACAGTGCCGCCGTTTCAGTAATGAATAACATCGCCGAAGGATTTGAGAGATTTTCAAGACCAGATTTTAAACGGTTTCTTCAAATTGCAAAAGCCTCAAATGGTGAAGTTCGAAGCATGACTTATCTGGCGGAAGATTACAACTATATTTTGGCTGAAAAAGCTAATGAAATAAGGAATCTTAGTATAAAAATCAAAACAGAGGTTGTGAGTTTGATGAATACTCTTGTGTAAAAGTGCCAGGTGCCGGGTGCCAGAAACTGTACCCCTCCTGCTGCTCCCTAAACCCTTAACCCAACTCCCGGCACTCCGGAACCCGGCACCCGGAACAACGCATTAATAAAAACAAACTTAATTTTATAAAATAATCTAACTTAACAAAAAGCTTATGGACGAAGTTTTAAAATTTTTCCTGGAATACAAGGACATGATTTTTATCATTGTTCTATCAGTTTTCCTTGGAATAGAAGTGATATCGCATGTACCTGCAGTGCTGCATACCCCGCTTATGTCGGGAAGTAATGCCATACACGGAGTTGTAATTATCGGTGCCATTATTGTGATGGGCCATGCTGAAAGCACACTTTCATTGATCCTCGGGTTTATCGCCGTGATACTTGGCACACTGAATGTTGTCGGCGGATTTGTTGTAACCGACCGTATGCTCGAAATGTTTAAGAAAAAGAAAAAATAGGGAGACAGAACATGGAAACACTTACAAAACTCATTGAATTTTCCAGCGAAATCTCCATTCTTGAGATTTCTTACCTGCTGGCCTCCATCCTGTTTATCCTGGGATTAAAAAAATTAAGCCATCCGGCCACCGCACGCTCAGGTAACCTTTGGGCAGCAGCAGGTATGGGTGCAGCTATTCTGTTTACTATTCTTTTTCACAAGAAAGATGGTGCGCCCATTAGCAACGTAATTTATATTGTAATTGCACTTGCCATCGGAAGTTTTATCGGTTGGTATTCGTCAAAAAAGGTAAAAATGACCGCTATGCCTCAGATGGTTTCCATCTTCAACGGTATGGGAGGTGCCTGTGCCGCTTTGATATCGCTGATGGAATTCCCAAAAATGCAGAATATGATGGCTTCGGAAGGAGTTGCACATATGCTTGGCGGTGAAGGCATAGCAATACTACTCGGGTTAATGATAGGAGGCGTTTCGTTTGCCGGAAGTATGATTGCTTTTGGTAAACTCGACGGACGCATTGGTGATTTCAAGCATCCGGTTCTCCGGATTATCAACCTTACTTTCCTGGTAGGATTGTTTGTGGCCCTGGCACTCATCTTATTCATGAAACCTGTTGAAGGCAACAACCTGCCGATTTATCTTTTCGCATTGGCAGCTTTAATTTACGGCGTAACTTTCGTAATGCCAATTGGCGGAGCCGATATGCCGGTTGTAATTTCACTGCTTAACTCTTTTACAGGCGTTGCAGCAGCCATGGGTGGTTTCTTATATGGCAACCAGGCCATGCTTACCGGCGGTATTCTTGTCGGATCATCAGGTACTATCCTTACAATACTAATGTGTAAGGCAATGAACCGTTCGTTATTAAATGTTATTATCGGTGCATTTGGCGTTGCCGGTGCAGCCGGAACTGAAGACGGGGATAAAACTGTTAAAGAAATTTCGCTTAGTGATGCTGCTGTTTTACTTAGCTATTCGCAGAAAATTTTTATCGTTCCCGGATATGGTCTTGCCGTTGCACAGGCACAACATCTTTGCCACGAATTGGATAACCTGCTCGCAAGCAAAGGCGTTGAAGTAAAATACGCTATCCACCCGGTTGCCGGTCGTATGCCGGGCCACATGAATGTTCTGCTGGCCGAAGCCGATGTACCATACGAAAAACTCGTTGAAATGGAAGATGCCAACAACGAAATGTCGAATACCGATGTGGTTATTGTAATTGGTGCCAACGACGTTGTAAACCCGGCAGCTGAGGATGATCCATCGAGCCCTATTTATGGCATGCCGATTATCAAGGCACTGGATGCAAAGAATGTGATCGTAATGAAACGCAGCATGGCCGCCGGTTATGCAGCTATTCCAAATAACCTTTTTTACCACCAGAAAAACCGCATGTTGTTTGGCGATGCCAAGGCTACGTTGCAGAAACTGGTTGCAGAGATAAAAAGTTTGTAACAGGTTGTTTATATAAAATAAAAATCCGGCGGAAGTTCAGTCTTTCGCCGGATTTTTTTTATGGTTAATAGTAAGGGTGAGGCTTTAAGAAGCGGGTGATTATGTACCACACGGAAGGATTACCTTCGGCGAGATAGTTCGCGCGGCAGCGGGGTCTATTAATTTTACACCGATTTACATAAATGCTTTTCAATCAGGGACAGTAATCCGGCTTTATTAACGGGTTTTGCAATATAATCGTTACATCCGGCCGCTAATGCCTTTTCCCTGTCGCCGCTAAGCCCGAAAGCGGTTTGTGCAATAATTACAACATCCTTGTTAAATTGCCTGATTTGCCGGGTGGCTTCGTATCCGTTTAAGTTGGGCATCTGAATATCCATCAGAATTAAATCAAGGTCAGGAATTTTGCGGCAAATTTCAATTGCGTCGCTGCCGGTTTTTGCGCTTACAACTCCCCTTTCTCTGCAATACTCTTCGACATAAAGCGAAATCAGCTTTCCTGATGTTTCATCGTCTTCGGCAATCAGTATTTTCAATCCCGAAACTACGTGATCCATCTTATTTTCTGAGCCTTCGGCCTGGGCAATTTGCCCGGCAACAGTATTTTCTTCCGGATCGGGATTATAAGGTAAGGTGAAATAAAATGTTGAGCCAATACCCTGTTCGCTTTCAACCCAGATTTTTCCATTCAGTAATTCCACATACGCTTTAGCAATGGCTAAACCCAGGCCGGCACCCTGAAGAGCTAGTTTGTCAGCAATGTCGGCCTGGATAAATCGTTCAAAAACAGCTTCCTGCCGGTCTTTCGGGATTCCTATACCGGTGTCTTTTACATAAAACTCAAGCATAACACCCTTTTTATTGTACCCGATTTCAATTATGCCGGCATTGGTATATTTTAAAGCATTTTTAACCAGGTTGGTTAAAATAGCATATACTTTTTCGTGGTCTGTTATAATAGTGGCTTCATTTGAGGGCAATGCCTTTTGCAGGAAGCACTGTATTTTCTTGCTTTCAAATTCAGGCTTGAAAAAGGAATGAATGAAATCTATCAGTTCATTGATATTCGATTCCTTCAGATTTGCTTCCATCAGGCTGGCTTCTATTTTCGAAATATCAACAATGTCGTTGATGATATTGAGCATGCGAACACCACTTTTCTCAATTATTTTAATATAATTCTGTTGCTCTTCACCCGAGAGATGAGGCTCTTTCAATAAGGCAGAAAAGCCTAGAATGCCATTCATAGGGGTCCGTATTTCGTGGCTCATATTGGCCAGAAAGGCGGATTTGAGGCGGTCGCTTTGTTCGGCGCGTTCTTTGGCGATGATTAATTCCTGCTCTGCCAGTTTTCGCTCGGTAATATCATTTATAACCCCAACCAGGAATTTATTACCTGCGGTATCGGTGTATAAGGTTTTGCGGGTAACAATTGTCCTTATTTTTCCTGTTGCATCGGTAAATAGTTCCTCGTTAGTATTTTCCTTACCTGTTTTAAATACTTCCTGGTCTTGCTTAATGAATACCTTCAGTTGTTCCTCCCTGAAAAATTCGTACCCTATAGTGCCGATAATTTTTTCAGCCGGAAGGGCAAGAAGCGAACATAATGCGTCGTTTACCAGGCAAAATTTATGCTTATTGTCTTTAACGAAGATAGGCGAAGCCACTGTGTTAATAATCCTGTCAAGGTAATCTTTCGATTCCTGCAATGCTTCTTCTGCCTGCTTGCGCATTAATAAGGTACCGATGGATAAACAAATCCCTTCAAAAAAGCTGATCAATTCTTTTGTAAACGCATTTGTTTCCTTTTCATTTAATTGCAGAAGACCCACTATTTTTTCATTCGCCCTGATCGGAATAAGTGCTAAAGAACCAAAACCAACATACATGCATTTATTCCGGGGATTTGTTCTTGGGTCTAAGTCAAGAGGGATTTCTAACAACGGATATGAGTTATTAGTCCAGAAGCTTCCTGATTCATTTAATACCGGGCTTTCCCCTCCTGAAATAACCAAACCACAGGTACACTCCATCATAACTTTTCCTTCTTCATCCAGGCATATTCCACCGACGCTATCTTTAACAGTCAGGGTATTCTCTGAAACAAGAAAGTCTTTTGTAAAACCATTTTGGGTTAAATAGGGATAATCGTCACCTTCTTTCAGGCGAATTCCTACAGCTGAAAAACGAGTGCAATGCTGAATCAGTTTAATAACCCTGTCGAGAATATCTTTCAGGCTATTATGGCTGTTAAGAACCATGAGTATTTCATTCGAAAGCATCTGAAGTCGTTCAACTTTCCGCCTCTCTATTGAATATTGAATTGTTTTTTCGAGCAGCTGGCTGGTTAAGCTGTTTTTACTAATATAATCCTGAGCTCCTTCCCGTATCAGTGAAACGGATAACGCTAAATCTTCAAGGCCGCTTATTAAAACAACAGGGATATTTTTATCAATACAAATTAATGCTTCGAAGGTATTCTGCCCTGTACTGTCGGGTAAATTGAGGTCGAGTAGAATTATATCCACCTCGTTTTTCGCAATTTGCCCGCATCCGTCTTTCAAGGTTTCAGCTACAATAAGCTGGTGATTAAAGGAAGTGATTTCTTTAAGCATCTCTTCTATTAACCTGCTGTCGCCTGGGTTATCCTCAATAAGGAGTATGGTTGTTTCTTCTTTGTTTTTCATAATCCGGGAAGTTTTACTATGGTAAGCCAGAAATCCTCAATTGATTTTACTACTTCAAAGAATTTATTCAGATTAATAGGCTTGTTTAAAAAACAATTGGCATGGAGATTATACGACCTGATAATATCCTCGTCGGCTTTGGAGATGGTAAGGATAATAACAGGTATGCTTTTCAGGTCAGGGTTGGCTTTTATCTCTGCTAGCACTTCCTGCCCGTTCTTTTTGGGAAGGTTAAGGTCGAGAATGATCAGGTCGGGACGCGGGGCATTACTATATTTATTCCTCTTAAAAAGAAAATCGGTCGCCTCAACTCAATCATCAATAATGTGAAGGATGTTTTTTACCTTTCCGTCTTTTAATGCTTCCTGCATAAAGCGTGCATTGCCCGGATTGTCTTCTATTAAAAGGATTTCAACGAGTTTCAGATTTTCCATAATTCAGATTTTTTTTTACCACGGAGGCACGGAGAACATGGATGTACACGGAGAAATTCTCTGTGTATCTCTGTGTCCTCTGTGTCTCCGTGGTTTTTTCATTTTGGTATTGTAAAGTAAAAAGTAGTCCCTTCGCCTACCTCCGATTCAAACCAGATAGTCCCTCCATGCCGCTCAATAATGCGCTTGCAAATGGATAGCCCTATGCCCGTTCCGGGGTAATCCTTAACGGAATGTAACCGCTGAAAAACAACAAAAACCTTGTCGTGGTATTGCTTTTCGATTCCTATGCCATTATCTGCCACCGAAAACCGGTACATATTGTCCTGTTTTGTACAAGAGATATGTATTTGGGGCAATTCCGTTTTCTTTTGAAACTTAACGGCATTTTCGATAAGGTTCTGAAACACCCGTATCATCTGCGCCTCATCGGCATTAATAACCGGCAGATCATCGTTGGTTACCAGGGCCGTATTTTCAGTCAGCAATTGCTTCAGGTTTGCAACAGCCTGC
>CAIJPI010000268.1 GCA_903822525.1 uncultured Bacteroidales bacterium
CGAAAGGGTTACATTTCCACCGTGAGGTGAAAATTTTACTGCATTGGTCAGCAAATTCCTGATAACGCTGTTTATCATTTTAGAATCGGCCAAAACCAAAATATCGTCAGAAATGGTATTGTGGAAGAGAATCTCTTTTTTTGCAAATGCAGCCGTAAGTATTTCAATGGCATCGGATGCTGCAGGTTTCAACTGGTATGGGGCTGGATGATAAGGAAGCAGATTACGCTGCAGACTGGACCACTCAAGGAGATTTTCAAGTAACCCGAACATATTCTGAGCTGATTTCTTCATCAGCAAAGCTATTTCCTGCAGTTCAACCATGGTAAGACTATGAAAATCATCAGCGAGTACATGCGTCAGGCCCAGGAAACTATGAAAAGGACTGCGAAGATCATGAGCCAGAATGGAAAAGAATTTATCTTTTTCAGTGTTTAATTTAAGCAGTTGTTCATTCTTCTGTTCAATGTCAAGCATCAATTTTTTACGCGAATCAATATTTCGTGATACACCTACTACTTCAATTTCTCCGTCAGGGTTATACCTGAATTTGGATGAATTTTCAACCCAGATAAAATTTCCGTTTTTACAAGGCTGCTGAACTTCGTAGAAATACGACATGCTCTTACCTTTGCTTTCGAAAAATTCGTTCAATCGGGCAGGTATGATAGCCTGAATTTTTTCATACGACTCAGCAGTAATGGATTCGCTCAGGTTCATTTGCATGGCTTCCTCAGGGGTATAGCCACGAAGTTCAAAAACAGAAGGGCTGACATAGGTGAACTGTTGACTGTTAAAATCCATGACCCAGATAACATCGCTTGTATTTTCAGCCATCAGGCGGTACCTTTCTTCGTTTTCCTTAAACAGTATTTCCGCCTGTTTGCGACTTGAAATATCAATAACAAATCCCACAATTTTAAGCGGTTTGCCGGCACTGTCCCTTTTTATAACGGTACCGAAATCATGAAACCATTTATATTCACCTGTGCTGGACAGGATACGGTATTCGGTATCATAGGTTTCGGTAAGGCCGCTGAAATGATCCTTCATGGCCTGCATCGCCTTCTTATAATCATCAGGATGAAGCAAATCAGTGAAATCCCTGTAGTGCATAAACTTCTCAGGCGGATATCCAAGCATGTCGGCTTTACGGTGATGAAAAACAACAGCCCCTGTTGTGATGTCCATATCCCACCAGGCTATTTTAACGGCATCAGCAGCTACATCAAATCGTCTACCCGATTCGAACGAGACTTGCTCCAGCTTTAGCTTTTCAAGAGTTTTCTGATAGTTAAAGTAAAACCTGGAAGCGGTAAAACTGATCAGAGAAACCAATAATATCCGAAAGGAATGCGACTGTATAGAAGAGTCGTTATGGTAAATAAAGTCGGGTATTTCGTAAACAACTATTAAAATTATAGTACTAAAGAAAACCCCAATAGAGGTTGCAGTCACTTTTGTTATACTGAACAAGTTTCTTAGCATACGAAGAATTCTATGTGAGTTTATAAGCTAACCTGATTGTTCCAATAAAACATTCCTTACAATGTTTTGTTCAATATATTTTAAAATAAGTTAAACAAACTTGTTTGCGCAACAGCTTTTCAGTGCAAAAATAATATTTTTTCCGGATTTTGTCCTGATCTGTTGGACATTGGCTTGGCTGATTATCCGGATGTATACTTGCTGTTAATAAATTCACAAAACAACACAATTATTTATCGGCTTCGAATAAAAGATATTTCTACATTTGAGCCGCTTTAAACTTATCCTTCAAATGGCTCAGCATATAGATCCAACGCTTAATTACGAAGAAACCAAACGCAGTATCGGGTACACCGACCGTAGCGTATCCACCCAGGAAACATACGATCGCATCGGCTTTATGTCGGGGCTCGAAGTGCACCAGCAACTCAAAACCGAACAGAAACTTTTCTGCCGATGCCCGGCCGGAGTATACCAGAAACCGGGCGATTTTGATGCCGAAGTGATCAGGCATATGCGGCCTACCCTTAGCGAGTTGGGCGAATATGACGGCACCGCGCTCATGGAATTTAAAACGCGCAAAGAAATCGTTTACCGACTGAAAAGCAAAACCACCTGTACCTACGAGGTGGACGATACACCCCCTTTCCCGCTCAACCGCGAAGCACTGTCGCATGCCATCGAAATATCACTGGTGTCGAAACTGAATATTGTAGGCGAAGTGCATATCACCCGCAAGCAATACCTCGACGGCAGCATCCCTACCGGATTTCAACGTACTGCTATCATCGGGGTTGAAGGCGAAATACCTTTAAAGAATAAAAACATCCGGCTTATACAGCTCAGCCTCGAGGAAGACTCGTGCCGCGAAGTAAGCGACGTAGGACATACGCGTATATACCGTACCGATCGACTGGGCATGCCCCTTATCGAAACGGTTACCTATCCCGATATGACCAATCCCGACGAGGTAAAGGAAGCCTGCAACTATATCCGTTTTCTGGGCCGCAGCACAGGCAAGGTACGCACCGGCATTGGCGCAGGACGGCAGGATGTAAACGTGAGCTGTAAAGGCGGCACACGCGTTGAGATTAAAGGGGTGGCACACAGCCGCTGGATTCCTGACCTCACTCATATTGAATGTTTCAGGCAGTGGTCGTTACTGTCCATTCGCGATATACTGAACGAACGTTTCACCGACTCCAAAGCCTGGAAACCAACGCATACATTACTGGACGTGCATGCTTACAATTCGAAAAACGGATTTGTAAAAGATGCCAAAACAAACGGATTGAAACTGGTGGCTGTCAATCTGCCTGGTTTTAAAGGGATTCTCTCGCATTTCACTCAGCCCGGCAAAATGTTCGCAAACGAACTTATCGAAAGGCTGAAAGTAATTGCCTGCATCGAATTGCCCAATATGACGCATACCGAGGAAACGGACCCGCTGATGGCCTCCGCCGACTGGGAAAAGATTGCTATACTCCTAAAACCTGGCGAAAATGATGCTCAGCTTATTATCCGCGGTCCGGAGGAGGACATAAAAACGGCACTCGAAACTATTGAAGAGCGCTGCCGTATGGCGTTTGCAGGCGTGCCTCCCGAAACACGCAAATCGTTTGCAAACGGCACAACCATTTTCGAACGCGTGCTTCCCGGTGCCGACCGCATGTACCCCGATACCGATTCGGCACCCATCCCGCTCGAAAATGAATATATTGAGAAGCTGGGCCAAAACCAGCCCGAGGAAGTTGTTGCCCGCTACAGGCGCCTGAAAGACTGGAATGTACCCGAAGACTGCTTTACCTTTATCTTCCGCAAGAACCTTTTCCCGCTTATCGAACGTATTGTAAATGAGTTGGAAATGAGTCCTGCTTTTGTAGGGAAATTCTTCGGACATGCAGTGAAATGGGTCGAAGGCCAGTATAAACCTACTGCCGAATTCGATTATAAAATCATTTATGCCTTGTTGCGTTTCCTGAAACAGAATAAGCTGGATCCCTCCATTGCCCGCCGTATGCTTCCTACCGTTTACCAGTATCCTAAAATGGAATTTGCATCGGTGCTCACCAGCATTGGCTACAAAGTAGTCACAAAAGAGCAGATCGTTTCAAAGATTCCTTTCCTGAGAAAAAAACTGGCCGAAATCAGGCTTTCAAAAGGTCCCGATGTT
This sequence comes from uncultured Bacteroidales bacterium, assembly GCA_903822525.1. Classification (GTDB taxonomy): domain Bacteria; phylum Bacteroidota; class Bacteroidia; order Bacteroidales; family UBA4417; genus UBA4417. The sequence continues at coordinate 3,662 of CAIJPI010000268.1, forward strand.
GAACATAACTGGATAATGGGGCAGTTGCGCCGCCAGGCCGAAGGAAATATGAGTATGAAGGATTTGCACGAAGCTCTGGGAGCATAAAACCTCCCAGTTCCCAGCCCCAGCACTAAGCACTAAGCACACAGCACTAAGCACACAGCACTAAGCACACAGCACACAGCACATCTAAAAAACCAAACACCAATAATGACTGACGATATTTTTCAAGGATATAAAGGAGCCGGGCTCGAGGTACTCAAGAAATACAATGTAAGGGTATGGGGTCAGGCTGTTATAACGACCACCCGTGGCGAATTTACCGGGACTGTGCTTCCACGCTCCGAAAACGACGACGATAAGCATATCGTTATGAAAATCCCTACAGGCTACAATATCGGGCTTGATGTCGCCACCATTACGGGTATGAAGGAAACGGGGTATAAAAAAGCCAATTATAAAATTCCCGAAAAAGAGTTCCCTTATACCGAGGGTTTGCCCAGGGTAAAACTGATTGGTACCGGGGGCACCATTGCTTCACGCCTCGATTACCGCACCGGTGCCGTTATTCCCGCATTTTCACCCGGCGAATTATACGGTGCAGTGCCCGAACTGGCTTCCATTTGCAATCTTACCACCGAAAAAGTTTTTGCTGTGTTCAGCGAAAATATGGCTCCCGATAACTATAAAAAACTAGCCATTGCCATTGGCAAAGAGATTGAAGCCGGTGTTGACGGAATTGTTATCGGCCATGGAACCGACACCCTTCACCATACCGCAGCCGCACTTACATTTATGGTGCAGAATTCGCCGGTTCCCATTGTGCTTGTCGGCTCACAACGCTCAAGCGACAGGCCCAGCTCCGACGCAGCGCTTAACCTGATGCATGCCTGCACAGCTGCCGGACATGGCGATATTGCCGAGGTTATGATCTGTATGTTCGGTCCTACCAGCGACGAATATGGCTTCCTTCACAAAGGCACGCGCGTTCGTAAAATGCATTCGTCGTACCGATCAACCTTCCGTACCATTGGCGATACCCCCCTGGCTACCATCACCCGCAAAGGGCTGAAACCTATAAAGGAAACATACAACCACCGCCGCAAGGACCGCAAAGTCACGATTCTGCCTTTTTTCGAGGAAAAAGTCTCTATTGTATACTATTATCCTAATATGCAGCCCGATATTATTGACTCACTGGTTGAAAACGGATATAAAGGCATTATTATAGCCGGCACAGGGCTCGGGCATGTAAACAAACTGATGTATCCGGCTATCGAAAGGGCAGCCAAAGCAGGAGTCGCTGTTTATATGACGGTTCAGACCCTGTGGGGCTATGTTCATATGTTTGTATACGATACCGGCCGCGACCTGATGGCAAAAGGCGTAGTCCCAGCCGAAAATATGCTTCCTGAAGTTGCCTATATCAAACTGGGATGGGCTTTAGGTCAGACCAGCGACCTCGAAGAAGTGAAAAGGATTATGCTTACACCTATAAACGATGAAATTACTTCACGCGAGCCTTATAACGGGTACCTTATATACCAGGGTGGTGTTGCTGAAGTGGAAGACTTTATAAGGAAGGTACATAAGTAACCGAGCTATTAAACAAGCTTTGCAGTCGGAATTGGTGATGTTTTGTGGCTTTGTGGTTATTTTTTGCTACGAAGGCACAAAGACGCTAAGGATTCTTCTAAAATTAGTTTAATAATAGATTTAGAATAAAGAACAAGGATTTACGATTTTTGAAGAGGGCATAAACCATGAAATGGTAAATCAGGAATTTGAATTTGATATGCAATGGGAATCTGACCCAAAATTATGAAGGCTGCCCACGTGGAGATTTTGCGTGAAAAAAGAAAATATTTTTCAACCTGGCTTGATAAAACATGTCGTCCCTGACGGGACTCAGAAAAACTATTATCTATCTCTCTACCAACACATTGTCCCTACGGGACAGGCCAAACAGGACTGAACATGGGTAGAATATAAAACAAATCCTGTTAGAAAAATTATCTTCTATCCATCTACCAACATATTGTCCAAACGGGACGTCCCGTTAGGGACAATATGTTGGTAGAAAGACAATTAATAATTAGTAAAAGTCCCGTCAGGGACGAGATGTTTTAGTCATTTGAGCATTCTCTCTTTTAACAGGGAATCGCGATTTTTTTACCTTATTGCGTTTTCCAGCAGACCCTACTACAGAATTTCATTATTTCAACATATAGAAGTTCAGGCAGATAAAGATGGCAATCAGCTTTCGTTTCCTTGCCGAAAGTCTTATGCTTTGCAGAACAATACTTTATTATTTCTTTAACCCTGCCGCACTTGTAAAAGGAGATCAGAAGGTTTCATCACCTCACTGAATTGGGTGAGTTTATTGTTTTTCGGCAGAAAGCAGAAGCCTGTCGAGGGTTTCGAGAAGCTTAGCCTTGCTTACAGGCTTTGTGATATAATCGTTACATCCAGCTGATCTGGCTGCCTCTTCATCTGCCAAAGAAATGTAGGCAGATAATACTACAATAGGCAATTCAGGCAGGAACTGCCTTATCTGGCGGGTGGCTTCAAATCCATCCATACCCGGCATTTTCAGGTCCATCAACAATATTTTTACATCCGGATTTTTTCGGCATATCTCCAGGGTTTCGTACCCATTGATTGCCCTGAGCACCTTGTAGGAAGATTTTTTAAGCACAACTTCTATATACCTGAAATTGGAATCGTCGTCTTCTGCTATCAGCACAACCGGCTCAGACTGCTGAAGGGCTTGAGGTGATTTTCCGTTGGCATGGGACTGATATTTGTCAGGTAGCGTAAAATAAAAAGTTGAACCTTGGTTGCTAACAGATTCAACCCAGAGCTCACCACCCAGTATTTTCACATAACCCCTGGCAATGGATAGTCCCAGTCCGCTTCCTTCGAAATCCCTTGTGGTGGAAAGATCAGCCTGCATAAAGAAATCGAAAATGTGGGAAACCATTTCTTTTGAAATCCCTTTGCCTGTATCGCTGACAGAGAATGTATGAAATCCTTTCAGGAACTCATATCCGATGGTGATGGTCCCTTTTGGGGTAAATTTAACTGCGTTATCAACAAGGTGTGTAAAGATTTTCAAAAGCATACTTTCATCGGTAGTAATCTGATTTCCCTCCCTTGGTGAGTTTAGTATAACACTGACAGGCAGGTTTAACGAAACGCATTTTTCAGCTGTCTGATTGTTTACCGTTTCAAGTAAAGTTTTCAGATTGAATTTACTGAGGTTCACTTCGGTTATTCCCGACACAATCATGGAAATATCCATGTAATTGGTAATGGTGTTGACAAGACGGGCACTGCTTCTGTTAATCATTTTACTGAACTCAGCACGCTCGGCTTTTGAAATATCCGGTTGGGTTATCATCTCGCTGAAACCTATAATTCCGTTGAGAGGGGTGCGAAGCTCATGCGAAATATTATTTAGGAATGCTGATTTCAGTTTATCACTTGCTTCAGCATTTTCTTTGGCTATGAGCAGGGCTTCCCTTGCTTGTTTGCGTTCGGTAATATTCCGGAAAACACCCTGTCTGATCTGCCGGCCATTGATGGTGATGATATTCGACAGCACTTCAACCGGAATTTCAGTTCCGTCGGAACAATGGATATGGCTTTCGTAATGCTGATGCGTATCCACGGTATGTGCTTTATCGTCCGCACCAGGAATTAGCTCATTCGAAAATCCTGAACCCGCTGGCGGATGTATTAAACTTTCGTGTAATTGCACTACTTCATCAGGAGTATACCCCATTAAGCGGCAGGCAGCTGTATTGGCATCCAACAGCATCCCTGTTTCGATGTCGGCCAGTATAATTGCATCGGGCGATGCCTCGAAAAGTTCCCTGTACCTTTCTTCACTCTCAATCAAGGCTTTCTCTGTCAGTACTCTCGTTGTTATATCCTCCTTAACACCAAGGTATTGTGTAATTACACCTTCGGTATCGCGAAGCGGGACGATAAAAGCACTTTCCCAGTAAAATTCGCCGTTCTTCCTCTTGTTATGAAAAATACCTTTCCATTCGATTCCTGCTTTTATAGAACTCCATAGCGATTTATAACTCTCAGCAGGTGTTGCGCCCGAAGCAAATATCGATGGGCTTTTCCCGATCAGTTCGTCAGAACTGTAGCCTGAATTTATGCAGCCTGCCGGGTTTATATAAACCATTTTACCATCAAGGTCGGTAATAATAATGGTATTGGGGTTTTGATGCACCACCAGCGAAAGCTTATGCAGTTCCTTTTCAGCCAGGTGCCTCGCACTTATATCCCTGCTGACACCCCTGAATCCACGGAGTATTCCCGATTTTTCATAAACCGGAACCCCGCTTGTTTCGAAAAAAACAGCATGCCCGTCGCTATGCTTAAACCTGTTTACTAAAAGGTAGAAAGGCAGCACTGCTTCGCCTGTTGAAACCTGACGGCCGTTGAGCTCCGATAAAAGTGTATCGTCGATATAATCATATGGTGACTTCCCTATAAATTTTTCGGGAGCGTAGCCAAGAATATTCTCAATTTGCGGGCTCACATAAGTATATAATCCATCTTTATCGGTTTCCCAGATGATATCGGATGTCGACTCGACGAGGGATTTATATTTTTCTTCGCTTTGCCGTAATGTTTCTTCCGCTTTAATACTCTCGGAGATATCACGGTAAATGGATTGATACGTTCCGTCGGGCATCATCTTGGTATGCATCTCGATCGGGATAATGGTGCCGTCAGCCCTCATAATATCACGCTCACTCGAAACCACCTCACCTTTTTCCAGCAGATCGTACCGCAAAGGATTGTTTTTCAATACATTGGGACTAAACAATTCGCGTATATTAATACCCAGCAACTTATTTAAAGGCCGGCCGGTAAGGTTTTGCATATAGGTGTTTGCGCCTATAATGGTTCCGTCGTGCGAGCCTATCATTATGCCGTCAACAGCCAGCTCTATCAGTTCGCGGAAACGTCTTTCACTTTCCTGCAATGCAGTTTCAGCAAGTTTCCTTTTGGTACTATCGGTCCAGATACAATGGGTTTGTTTGAAATCTCCCTGCTCATCGAGGCTTACCTTGCCTTCGAAAGTGGCAAAAAGGTGTGTTCCGTCTTTACGGATCATTTCAAATTCAAAATCACGTATCACTCCCATTTCTTTTAAAAACGGGAATCTCGTTTTTACCAGTTCAGCCGATTCAGGTGTCATAAATTCGCAGAAGGGCTTGCCAATCACTTCCTCACGCTCATAACCAAGGGTATTGAGCCAGGTCGGATTAACATCTATTAAACAGGCATTGGCATCCAACGACTGATAATTTACCGGCGCATTCTGGTAAAAATTCCAAAAGCGTCGTTCACCTTCTTCCAGGGAGTGAAGTGCCTGAAGGTGCCTGAATGAATCATTTTCGTACTTGGTTTTCAACGCTTCATAAGCATACTGCAATGCCTGCAGCTCTGCCTTCAGCTGCTCAGTAGCGTTATCACGTTTATTCATGTGCTGGTTTGTTAAAGCAATTTCAATGCCCGAAAGTTAGTAGATAAGAATCTATATTTTATTTTCGTTTTTTCAGGTTAACGCCTTTCAATTTAAAACCGGATTGCACTGAGTTATTCCCATGCTTTGGTTATAACGGTAGATATACAATTTTAATAAAGTATTAACAGCCAAAGAAAGGAAAAGTTCTTCTCTTATTTGGATTGTCATCTATTGCTTTCCGCATGGCTCCAAATCCTGTGATTACTCATAGCTACCGCTATGATACCGGCCATTCAACAGCAGGAATTACCATTTTTTGATGCAAAACCGAAATGTGTTTTTATGCGGGCTGACATGCTTTAACTTAATGTATAGCATGAGGCTAAGTGAAACTTTTCAGTTAGTTTCAGTCCCGCAGCGGTTCAGAATGGAATTTAACTGTAAATCAACCATTCCCATGAACTCAATATAGCCTGCAGGCTGAATGCGGTTCATATAAAACAATAGCATCCCGCAACTCACGAAGTTCAGTTCCTGTTTTATGAGCGATGCCGAATTTTCGTCAGTTATTCCATTTTCAATACAATAATCCCATTCGGAGGCACATAGTCGGTCAAGGAATGTAAAGATAAGACTGGCTGCCGGTTGTTTTTGCCCTAGATCGCCGAGCTTTTCGACAAAAAACAGGTTGAACACGCTGGGATACTGAACAAAATATCCAATGTATGCTTTCGTGATGGCCCTGATCCGCTCTATACCACGGGGCGTTTTTTTAACTTTCTGCATGATCTCAGCGGTGCACTCTTCCTGGAAATCAGTGACACATAAAAACACCAATTCCTTTACATCCCTGAAATAATTGTATAGGGTGGCATACGAATATCCCGCCTGATCAGCTATGCTGCGCACATTGATACTTCGGAGCCCTTCGCCTTTCAGTAACTCTTTGGTGGCCTGCATAAAATAGCCCCTCATGCGCCGCTCCTGTATTTCCTTGTTCTTCATAAAGCAAGTATGATTGTTTATGGACTACAAAATTAATTAACAATGTTAATTATATTACGCATGTTAATATTTTTTATACTTCATCGATAACGTTAATACAAAATGCCTTTTCTGCGTTTTACCAGCTGCTTGCATCACCTGTCTGGATTTACAGTATTCAGGGTAAAACGTAGAGGAGCAGAAAGAATATTCAGAAATAAAATATTGGCTCCAATCCAATCATGTTCTAACTTTACAAACGTTAAAGTGTTAATTTTACTTCGGGTTTTAAATAATCTAAGGTGAATAAACTTGCCCATTTATAGTCTGAGTTTACTTATTTGCTGTTATGTCAGCACCTAGTGATACAAACCCGGAATAAACTGAAAGGTTCTGTTTAAGGATATGTGGAAAATCATTTGTGCAAAGTGCTCAGTGCTCAGAGAGTATAACGCAGACAAGTTACAGGATTGATAAATACAAATAAATGATGCTAAGCACATAGCACTATGCACAATGCACTATATAACAGAATCAATTCCTGCTACAATATTCTAAAACAG
>CAIJPI010000269.1 GCA_903822525.1 uncultured Bacteroidales bacterium
CGCCTGCTTTCAGGTAGGGAGGAGTTATCATTTAAATGGATTTGAAATATCAAAAGTAATGAATCCAAGTCTAATTCATTGCCCAAGGGTAAAAAAGATAACCACTGAGGCACGGAGGGCACTAAGGTACTCTAAGTAAGAAATGGATAGCAGCAAACATTACATCGGTTGATACTAGCAAAACTTTTTAGAATCAGGCTGAATCAATCCTACACTTTTAAAGAACAAACTCCATGTTTCTCCGTGTCCTCTGTGCCTCCGTGGTTAAAAAATCATCTTTCACCTCCCCCCATAAAAAACACATTTCAGTTTATATCCTATTCAGTATCTTTGCAGCCTGTTATTACCAGGAGGAGAATTATGACCGAAACCAACACCACCGCTTTTAAACGCTATACCGTTACTTCTGCATTGCCGTATGCCAATGGACCCATCCATATCGGTCACCTGGCTGGGGTATATATTCCGGCTGATATTTATGTGAGATTCCTGCGCTCAAACCGGCGTGATGTTGTATTTATCGGAGGAAGCGACGAGCATGGAGTTCCCATTACCATCAGGGCCGGTAAAGAAGGAATTACGCCTCAGCAGGTGGTGGATAAATACCATGAGATTATAAAGAAATCCTTCGAAGAACTTGGTATTTCCTTTGATATTTACAGCCGTACATCCGCTCCTATACACCATGAAACTGCCTCGGCATTTTTTAAAAAGCTATACGACAACAACCAGTTTGTTGAAAAAGTAAGTGAACAGTATTACGATACAGAAGCCCAGCAATTTCTGGCTGACCGTTATATTACAGGAACATGCCCCCGTTGCGGTAACGAGCGAGCATACGGCGATCAGTGCGAAAACTGCGGGTCCACGCTGAATGCCACCGATCTGATTAATCCAAAATCGGCTCTCAGCGGCAACATTCCTGTGATGAAAGAAACAAAGCACTGGTTTTTGCCTCTCGATCAGTACGAAGCCTGGCTGAAAGAATGGATACTTGAATCACACCGCGACGACTGGAAAACCAATGTTTACGGTCAGTGCAAGTCGTGGCTCGACAGCGGCCTGCAACCCCGTGCCGTTACCCGCGACCTCGACTGGGGCGTGAAAGTTCCTGTTGAAGGTGCTGAAGGGAAAGTGCTTTATGTATGGTTTGATGCGCCTATTGGCTATATATCAGCAACACGCGAATGGTCGGCTCTTACCGGAAAAGACTGGGTTCCATACTGGAAATCGGCCGATACCAAAATGGTGCATTTTATCGGAAAGGACAACATCGTTTTCCATTGCATCATTTTTCCAGCAATGCTGAAAGCTGAAGGCACCTATATTTTGCCTGAGAATGTACCTGCTAACGAGTTCCTGAACCTTGAAGGCGATAAAATTTCGACCTCGCGAAACTGGGCAGTATGGTTGCACGAATACCTTGTTGATTTTCCCGGAAAACAGGATGTGCTGCGGTATACGCTGGCTGCCAATGCACCCGAAACGAAAGATAACGATTTTACCTGGAAGGATTTCCAGACGCGTAACAACAGCGAACTCCTGGCTATTTTCGGCAATTTTGTGAATCGCACGCTTGTTTTAACGCATAAATATTTTGCCGGGGAAGTACCTGCTATGGGCGAAGTTACCGACCGTGACCGGCAGGCTATAGCCGAAATAACCGAATACCCGGCCCGGATTGCCGCAAGCATCGAAAATTATCGTTTCCGGGAAGCACTGAACGAAATGATGAACCTTGCACGCCTGGGGAATAAATACCTTACCGAGACGGAACCCTGGAAGAATTTTGCTTCGAGCCCTGAAAAGGTAAAAACAAACCTGAATATCTCGCTACAGATATGTGCCAATTTATGTATTCTGTGTGAGCCTTTCCTGCCATTTACCTCGGCACGTCTGCTCGGTATGCTGAATGCCAGCCTTCTGCCCTGGGAAGCAGCAGGATCGTGTGCCCTGCTTCTACCTGGACATAAACTGAACCAGCCGGCGTTGCTGTTCGACCGCATCGAAGATGACGTTATTGCTGCACAGGTTAAAAGGCTCACCGATACCAAAGCCGAAAATGCTGCCGAAAACAGTGTATTAGCCCCTATAAAACCTGAAATTACCTACGACGACTTCACCAAGCTCGATCTGAGGATAGGCACCATTACCGAAGCCGAAAAGGTTGCAAAAACAGCCAAACTTCTCAAGCTTACCATTGATACAGGCATTGATAAACGAACTGTGGTTTCAGGCATTGCCGAACATTATACCCCTGAACAGGTAATAGGGCAGAAGGTAGTTTTACTGGCAAACCTGGCTCCCCGAAACCTGAAGGGCATAGAGTCGAACGGCATGATACTGATGGCCGAAAACAAAGAAGGAAAGCTTTGTTTTGTATCGCCTGTTGAAGCTTTTGGCAACGGAAGCGAAGTAAGATAAAGCCGGGCTGTACTTTTTAAAATTCAAGCGTACTTCCATTTTCGGACGACATGTTATATACATGTTCTTTCACATGCTGTGCCCATTGCACATGTGTTTTCGATGTATCAAATCTCTGCCACGGAATAGGCTTTCCGATTTTAAACTTAATGGTTTTGTTGCGCTTCAGAAATAATTCGCGGGGCAATAATGCCAGCTCAATATTAACTTTGATACCTAATGCCCTGCGCACGAGGTTAATGCCGATAAACAGTCTTGAATTCCTTCCGTGGAAATAGAAAGGAACAATATCCCTCTGGCAGGATACTGCCCGGGTGATAAAGCTCTTTTGCCAGACACGGTCCTGTAACTTCCCGTTGTACCGCCGCGATACTTCGCCTGCCGGGAAATGAGTAATTGCCACATCCGAACGGTAAACTTTCTCCAGTTCCGTCACATAGGATTTCGAACTCATCCCATAGGGATTTACCAGGGCGATATAAGGCCTCAGGTTGGGTACAAACCTGAACGACTCATTTCCTATCGCTTTAAATGTTCCGTATTTTTCAATTACCGTTTTTGTCAGAATCAGCCCGTCGATAATACCAAAAGGATGGTTGGCCAGAAAAAAGCATCGTCCGTTTTCAGGCAGGTTTTCAAGGCCTTCAACATCCAGGGAAAACCGGAACTCTTTCATTATACTCTGGTGGAAATCAGCACCTTCGCAATCCTTATATTTTTCGAGAATTATATTCAGTTCATCCTGTTTGATGAGCTTTTCGAGCCAGCGGACAATGAAGTGCGGAAATTTTTTAAGAAATTCCGAATCGCTTTCCTTAATAGAAGTGGCAAGGTCAATATGCTTCATGGGCAAGGGATTGAATGTCAATATATTCCAGTTAATGAGTGATTATTCATAATAATGTTAAAAAAACATTCAACGCCGGTTGCGTTTGCCTGAAAAACCAGCATTTAGTGGTGAATCGTTTCAGATCCCGGGCTGAATCTTTTCGTGATATATTCCTTGCCGGCCTGGTTTGAGAATAACAGGACGACGATATGCAAGATAATACGAAGGGTTTCCCATTCATACAATGTAAAGCAAAGGTGGAACAAATATAGTAGAAAAAGGCACAAGTGCAAGAAGTTCGTTTGTAAAAGGCCGGGAACATCAAAAATAAGGAACACCCGAGGTTTTGTTTTTTACACTATTTGTATATCGAAAAGGGTCGCCCGGAGGCAACACTTTTCTGCTGTTAGCAATCTGTAATATTGAATATTTGTGGCTTTTTTTATTTAGTCACGAAGCCACTATAGCACTATGAAACACAAAGTTTAACACGTAATTAACTACAGCCTTAATGTTTCCTAATGTGCTGACAACCTGTATTCTGTATTTTACATCCTGATTGAGATTGGGATTCCGAAAAAGAAAAACTTAATAGAGTATTAGTATATGGCATTTCTGGTTAAATTTGATGTATAAATTATTCGTTATGTTGAATATAGCCTTATTTGGACCACCGGGAGCCGGGAAAGGAACCCAGTCGGAATTTCTGATCAGTAAGTATAACTTGTTTTACATTTCTACTGGCGACCTGTTGCGCAAGGAGATTGCCGGTAAAACCAGGCTGGGGATGGAGGCTCAGAGCAGTATTGCCTCGGGTGGTCTTGTGTCGGACGAGATCATCGTTCAGATTATTGAAAAGACCATAACCGACAACCCTGATTCGAATGGATTCCTTTTCGACGGGTTTCCGCGTACCTATATACAAGCGTATATTCTCGAAGGACTAATGCTGAAACTGAATACCTCCTTAAATTGCCTGATCAGCCTGACTGTTCCTGAGGAAGAATCGGTGACCCGCCTGCTGAACAGGGGCAAAACTTCGGGACGCAGCGACGACAATGAAACGGTGATCCGCAACCGGCTGAAGGAATACAATGAGAAAACGCTTCCTGTACTGCAGTTTTACAGGGATAAAGGCATATTTGAAGAGGTAAATGGTATCGACAGCATCGAAAATGTGAATCTTTCGATCACAGAAATTATCCAACGCGAACTGAGCAAAAGCTTGTTTAATATTGTTCTCTTCGGCTATCCGGGATCGGGTCGGGGTTCGCAGGGGAAAGCACTTGCAAAGGAATTTGGCCTCGAATATGTTGCTACCGGTGCTATGCTCGGGGAGGAGATTGCATCCCATTCCGAAACCGGCCGAAAAATCACGGAACTGTATGAGAATGGACAGCTTGTTCCTGATGAAATTGTTGTTCAGCTTATCGAAAAAAAGCTGGCCGATTCAAAAGGGGTAAAAGGATTTATTTTCAAAGGATTTCCGCGTACCCTGGTGCAGTCGTATATTCTGGATGGGCTGCTTAAAAAATATGGTTCCTCCATTTCAAAAATTATTGAGATAGAAGTTCCTACACTTGAACTGATCAGCCGTCTGGATGAAAGAAGCAAAACCACGCATTGCATGCCATACGACAACAGCACCGCTAAGATAGTGAAGCGCCTGCAGGAGCACGAAACCAAAACGGTTCCCGTTATTGAAAAATACAATCAGCTGCATGGGGTAATTAAAATTAATGGACAAGGAACTTTCGGGGAAGTATTTATGCGCATTTCGGCCGCAATGGAAAGTGGTGTAAAGAATTTGCGGTAGGCCTTTATTTTTCGGGTAATATTTTGTCAGCAAAGCCGGAGTGCTGATTTAATTATGATACCAGATGCCGTTGCCGCGAGTACCTGGTATATGTAATTTCAGGCAGGTAGCGGGCGACCTCCTTAAAAATTTAGGTTCTGTTTAAAGGAAATGTGGAAAATCATTTGTGCTTATTGCAAAGTGCTCAGTGCTCAGAGAGTATAACGCAGACAAGTTACAGGATTGATAAATACAAATAAATGATGCTAAGCACATAGCACTATGCACAATGCACTATATAACAGAATCAATTCCTGCTACAATATTCTAAAACAG
>CAIJPI010000270.1 GCA_903822525.1 uncultured Bacteroidales bacterium
AATTAATTAAATATAAAATATTATTATTTAGCTGCTTAAGGAAAATGTGAAAATGGATAGAAAAATTTTAATTGAAAAAATTCTTAATATTAAAAAAGAGAAGAATGCTGTGATCCTGGCACATTACTACCAGGTTGGCGAAATTCAGGATATTGCCGACTATATTGGTGATAGTTTGCAACTCTCGCAAAAAGCTGCCGAAACACAAGCTGACATAATTGTGTTTGCTGGTGTTCATTTTATGGCCGAAACGGCAAAAATACTGTCGCCTTCCAAAAAAGTGCTGTTACCTGATCTGCAGGCTGGCTGTTCGTTGGCAGCCAGTGCACCTGAGGCTGAATTTTCAGCTTTTGTAAAAGAACATCCTGATCATAAAGTTATTACATATATAAATTGTACAGCAGCGGTTAAAACATGGTCGGATGTAATTGTTACATCCAGCAATGCAGTTAAAATTGTGGAATCATTTCCAAAAGATCAGAAACTTATTTTTGCTCCTGATAAAAACCTGGGTGCATATATTAACGGATTAACCGGTCGCAATATGCTGCTGTGGGATGGTGCCTGCGAAGTTCACGAAACTATCAGGACTGAAAGTATTCTGAAACTTAAAATACAATATCCCGAAGCAAAGTTGATTGCACATCCCGAATGTAAACAGCCTGTGCTTATTTTGGCCGATTTTGTCGGATCAACAGCTGCTATGCTTGATTTTACCGTTAAGGATCCATGCCAGAAATTTATTGTGGCAACCGAAACCGGTATTATTCATCAGATGCAGAAACTTTCGCCTGATAAACAGTTTATTGTGGTTCCTTCGGACGAAACCTGTTCCTGTAACGATTGTCCTTATATGAAACTTAATACGCTTGAGAAACTTTACCTTTGTATGCTTCACGAAACACCTGAAATTATATTATCAGACGATGTGATTGAAAAAGCCCGCAAACCTATTGTGCGTATGCTCGAACTGTCAAAGAACAAATAATTATGATTTTGCTGCAAAAGTACTGTATTGATTTTGCTAAAAGCAGGCTGTTGAAAACTGTTTTCACACTGCTGATGGCTTGTTTTTTATATTTTAATAGTTCGGCACAGGAACAGCAGGGTTCAACTGTAAAGGATGGCTTTGTGAAGTTTTATTTTCAGGGTGGAAAACTTGCCAGCGAAGGAACCATGCGCGAAGGAAAACCCGATGGGTACTGGAAAACATATTACGAAAATGGTGTTCTTAAATCAGAAGGAAACCGGCGCAATTTTATGCTCGACAGCGTTTGGAAATTCTATGACGATTCGAGCCGATTGCTGGTTTCGATCACCTATGGCGGTGATAAAAAAAACGGACTTAAAACCACTTACAGGCAAGGTGAAGTTACTTCCGAAAATTATGTAGACGATATAAAATCAGGGCCAACAACTTATTATTATCCGGATGGAAAAGTAAGACTGATTATAAATTTTATTGACGGACTTGAGAACGGTATTGCCCGCGAACTTGCTCCTGATGGTACGGTTATTACCTTTATGGAATACAAAAAAGGTTTTCTGATCAGTCGCGAACGTATCAACCGTAAGGATAACAAAGGAATGAAACAGGGACGATGGAAATATTTTTACGATAATAATACCATTAAACTGGAAGGCATTTATAAAGACGACAAAAAGAATGGATATTTTAAGGAATATGACGAAACCGGAAGCCTTCTGTCAGTAAAAAAGTTTGTAAATGATGTTGAGCAGGTAGAAGTTCAGGAACTTATAAGCCTTAAGTTAAAAACCGATTACTACCCCAGCGGAAAGGTTAAAACAGTAGCCAGCTACAACGGTGATGTTCCCGAAGGTGTCCGCCGCGAATATAATGAGGAAGGTACGATTACAGCTGGATATATTTTTACAAAAGGTGTGCTGACAGGCGAAGGAATTGTTGACGAGGAAGGAATAAAAGAAGGCGAATGGCGCGAATATTACCAGGACAAGACACTTCGTTCGGTAGGAACATACGTGAAAGGAAAACCTGTTGGTAACTGGAAATATTATTACGAAAATGGCAAAATTGAATCAGAAGGAAATTATACAAAATCCGGTTTATTGGATGGAACATGGCGCTGGTATTTCGAGGATGCAAGCATCAGGCGGGTACAATCGTACATTGCCGGAATGGAAGACGGCGAATATGAAGAACACGACGAAAGCGGGCGGCTTATAGTGAAAGGTCTGTTTGCCGAAGGAGTTGAAGAAGGTGAATGGGTATATGATTTTGGCAATTATCGCGAAACTGGTAGTTTTAAAGGGGGCGCCCGCTTTGGCAAATGGAAATCATATTATGCGGATGGAACCATGAAGTTTGAAGGTGATTATATTGACGATAACCTGAACGGTAAAGTAAACTGGTACTGGCCAAACGGTAAACACAAAGACCAGGGGAACTACCTCAATGGCAGCCGCGAAGGCGACTGGATTACTTTTAACGAAGATGGAACACCCTTCCTGATAATAACGTACCGCGGTGATGTTGAAAAAAGGTACGATGGGGTTGTTATAAAACCTTCATTTGTTGAGTAATAATACGTCTCCGTTTTTAAAAAGGTTAAAAAAAGAGCATCAATTTTACTAATCGAATTCTAAATTTTTAGCAATGAAAAACCTGCTATTAATTATCATTGCACTTGTTTTCAGCACATTAGCTGTTGGACAGGAATTACAGCCTATAAAACTTTTACCTCCTCAAACCGGAAACGGCAAGAGCCTGATGAAAGCCCTTGAGGAGCGATGTACCACACGCGAGTTTTCTGACAGGGCTATGAGTCTCCAGGATATTTCGAACGTGCTGTGGGCCGCTAACGGCATAAACAGGGTAAAAGAAATGAAGCACACAGCACCTACAGCGGTAAACTGGCAGGAAATTGATATTTATACCGTTCTAGGAAAAGGAATTTATATTTACAATCCGCACGATTCAACATTGTATCCTGTGCTGAAAGGCGATTTCAGGGAACAAGCCGGAACACAGGATTACGTTAAGTCAGCCCCGCTGAATCTTATTTATGTGGCTGATTATGCTAAAATGAAAAATGCGGAAGAAGCAAAAAAGGAATCTTATGCTGCTGCCGATGCGGCTTTTATTGCCGAAAATGTGTACCTGTTCTGCGCTGCTTTCGATATGGGAAGTGTAGTCAGAGCTTCGGTCGACCGCGAAAAACTAGCTGCAACCATGAAATTAAGTGCTGAGCAGAAAATTGTTTTCGGGCAAACGCTTGGGTATTTAAAAAAATAAAATACATAGCCACATACCTGCAACTTTATGTAGCTCAGAAGTCCTCTTAAGAACAAAAGGGCTAAATATTATCTTTCTCTTACCAGGTCAAAATCCATCTGTTTTTTCTGCAGATCTATCTTTTTAACCTTGATGCGTATGTTGTCGCCCAGGCGATATATTTTTCCCCAGCGCTGTCCGATAATACGGTAGTTTTCTTCGTCGAGATAATAAAAATCGTCATTCATCAGCCTGAGCGAAACCATGCCTTCGCATTTGCTTTCGGTAAGTTCAACGAATATACCCCATTTGCTTACACCCGAAATCAAACCGTCGAACTCCTCCCCTATTCTATCCATCAGGTATTCAGCCTGTTTGTATTTTATACTGGCGCGTTCGGCTTCCATGGCTTTTCGTTCCATATCCGACGAATGCTTGCATTTTTCATCATATTCTTCTTGCGAAGCGCTTGGCTTTTCATCGAGATACCATTGCAGTAAGCGATGAACCATCAGGTCGGGATAACGGCGGATAGGCGAAGTAAAATGAGAATAATATTTAAACGAAAGCCCGTAATGTCCAATGTTATGTGTTGAATATTCGGCACGGGCCATTGTTCGTATAGCAATGGTTTCAATCATATTTTCCTCCCCTTTTCCAAGTATCTGATCGAATAACGAATTGAAGGAGGCTGTGATACTTTTTCGGCTTGTAGTCTGGAATCTGTAGCCCAGTTTCTGTAAAAATTCTGAGAAACGTATCAGTTTTTCAGGGTTAGGTTCATCATGAATACGATACACAAAGGTTTTTGCGTCGCCATCCTTGTTTTTTCGGGTGGCAATTTTTTCGGCCACGCGTCGGTTAGCCAGAAGCATAAAATCTTCAATCAGCCAGTTGGCTTCTTTTTGCTCCTTTATCATCACGCCTACAGGCTTTCCTTTTTCGTCGAGTTTGAACTTTACTTCCTGCGATTTAAATGCAATAGAACCTTTTTTAAACCGCTCTTCACGCAATTTCGACGATAGGTTATGCAAAGTCATCAGCTCATTTTTGTATTCGCCTTCTGCACCTTCAATCATCACCTGAACTTCTTCGTAGGCATATCTTCTGTCGGATTTTATAACCGTACGGCCAAACCATTCATTCAATATCTCAGCTTTATCATTCATTTTAAAAACAGCCGAAAAGCATAGTTTTTCCTCATCAGGCCTGAGCGAACAAACCAGGTTCGAAAGCTGTTCAGGAAGCATAGGTATGGTGCGATCGACCAGGTAAATGGAAGTTCCACGTTCGTAAGCCTCTGTATCAATAGCTGTTCCGGGTGTTACATAATGCGAAACGTCGGCAATATGCACCCCTACTTCCCAATTTCCGTCAGGCAGTATCTGGAGCGAAAGGGCATCATCAAAATCCTTGGCATCAACCGGGTCGATGGTACAGGTCCAGATATCGCGGAAGTCGCGGCGCTTTGCGATTTCTTCAGCAGGAACTTCATTTTTAATACGTTTAGCCTCATTTTCGGCTGCTTTAGGAAATTCCAGCGGGAAGTCGAATTCGGCCAATATGGCATTCATCTCAACATTGTTTTCTCCCGGTTGTCCCAGAACATGTATGATTTCTCCGATGGGATTGGTAGCTTTTTCGGGCCATTCGGTGATCAGCGCCACAGCTTTCTGCCCGTGTTTGGCTCCTTTTAACGCCGTAAGCGGGATATAGATATCGACACTGATCAGCGGACTGTCAGGAACCAGAAAAGCAAAGCGTTTCGAAACATGAATGATGCCGACAAACTGTTTTTTGGCACGCTCCACAATTTCGACTATGATACCTTCGGTTTTATGGTTTTTGCGTTTCGGAAATATATGAACCTTCACTTTATCGCCATTCAGCGCATGGTTAGTATTGTTTGATTCAATAAACACATCTTCGGGCAGGTCGGGACTAATTATATACGCTTTACCGGTAGCTTTCATATCTACAATACCGGTAACCGTATTGGCTTTCGCAATGGCTGTGATTAGTTTGGGATTGAGTTTGTATTTTCCCCGGTTCATTTCAACAAGAGAACCTTGCAGGCAAAGTTGTTCCAATATAGACCTCACCTGGTCTTTTTCCCGCTTATCGGTAATTCCCAGTTGTGAGGCCGTTTGCCTGAAGTTAAAAGCGTTTTCGGAATTTGCCGAAAACAGGTTAAATACCAGGTTGGTAAATTCGTTCCGGGCAATGTTAGCCTGCGGATTTTGTTTCTTTTTTGACATGGGCAATTCTTTTTACATTCTTTGTCCCGGCAGCTTTACCGGGAATATTTCTTTTGATGACAATAAAACAACTCTAAAGCAGTAATGTCGCAATACCATGTTTTATTCAGCGTATTCTTTTCGATATTCACTGCAATAGCAGAGCCTTTACTAAACAACTCCTTTCGGAATTGCATCCAGCAGCAGACGGGTATATTCCGATTGAGGCTGTGTATATACCTGGTCGGCTTCGCCCATTTCCTGTATTTCGCCGTTGCGCATCACCATTAGCCTGTCGCTCATATAACGCACTACCGATAGGTCGTGGCTTATAAAAAGATAGGTGAGCCCGAATTCTTTTTTCAGATCGTTAAGCAGATTAAGTACCTGTGCCTGTACCGATACGTCGAGTGCCGACACTGATTCGTCGCAGATAATAAACTCAGGTTCTACGGCAAGTGCACGTGCAATGCAGATCCGCTGACGCTGTCCGCCCGAAAATTCATGGGGATAGCGGCCGTAATGTGAAGCCTCAAGTCCGACTTTCAGCAGCAGTTCCGATACTTTGGCTTTTCTGGCAACATCATCGCCATGCAGTTTATGTATCCGCATGGGTTCAATAATGGCTTCACCTATTGTGATGCGTGGGTTCAGCGACGAATACGGATCCTGGAAAATAATCTGTAGTTTTTTACGCAGGTTTCTCAGTTCATCCGCATTCAGTTCATTTACCTGCATGTCTTTGTAAATGGTATTTCCCGATGCCGGTTCAACAAGGCGAAGTATGGTACGACCGAGGGTTGTTTTACCGCAACCCGATTCGCCAACCAGCCCTAAAGTTTCGCCGGGATAAACCTCGAAAGATACATTGTTGACGGCCTTATACTGCTTTACGGGTTTACCGGCCAGGTTGCGTTTAAGGGTAAATACAGTGTTGATGCCTTCGGTTTTTAAAATCGGTTCCGCGGAATATAGTTTTGTATGCTGCCGGGAGCGTTCATCAGGGCTTATAAAGGTATCGCCTTCATTTCCTGATCCATCAGTAAAATCGGCAATTACTTTTAACCTGTGCGGCCGTTTTCCGAGCGGTGGTCTGCATGCCAGTAATCCTTTGGTATACGGATGCTGCGGATGATTAAATATTTGTTTTATAGGTCCTTTTTCAACAATCCGGCCCCGGTACATTACCAGAACATGTTCGGCGATTTCGGCGATAACGTCGAGGTTATGGGAAATAAAAATCAGGCTGATGTTATGCTTCTTCTGCAAGGTCCGCAGAAGTTCCAGTATTGTTTTTTGTACGGTTACATCAAGTGCTGTTGTCGGCTCGTCGGCTATCAGAATATCGGGATTACAGGCAAGAGCCATTGCAATCATTACACGTTGTTTCTGCCCGCCCGAAACCTGGTGCGGGTATGAACTAAATGCACGTTCGGGGTCAGGAAGCATAACTTCGCGGAACAGGTCGAGCGTGCGTGAACGGGCTTCGCTGCGTGAAACGTTTTCGTGTTCCAGTATATTTTCCATTACCTGCTTTCCGCAGCGGTATGCCGGGTTCAGCGATGTCATAGGCTCCTGGAAGATCATGGCAATCTTTTTGCCACGCCAGAGCCTCATTTCTTTTTCGCGAAGCTTCAAAAGGTCATATTGTTCTCCTTCGGCGGTACTAAAAATAATGGAACCGCTGTTTATTATTCCGTTCGGCTTTGGAATCAGTCCCATGATGGCAAGCGAGGTCAGCGATTTTCCTGAACCGGATTCACCTACAATACCCAGAGTACTGCCCCTTTGCAAGTCAAATGAAATACCATCTACGGCAGTATGTTGTTCGCCCTCATGACTGAAAGCAATACTCAGATCGTTCAGTGAAAGAATGGGATTCTCAGTGGTTCCTTTTGGTTTCAATAGTATTATTCAGTTTTGTGTAGTTTATATCAAACCTTTGACGACCGAGAGCTGTACAATGGCATCCACAAGGTCTTTTTCGCTGAAACGGCTGCGGTTAATTTTGATATCATAAGCCGAAAAGTCAGGTTTGTGCCCGTAAAGTTTCGTAACCAGCAACTCGCGCTCAGCATCATGTTTCCGAACATACTCAGTTGCAAAAGCTTTGCTGAAATTAAGCCTCCGGGCAATTTCACTGATACGCCAGTCTTCGGGTGCTTCGATCCTGACATGTAGCGATCGTTTGATATCTCCACAAATATTGGCTCCTCCCCTGCCCACAATTATTACGTTTCCCTTGTTCCCAAACTGCCTGATAACATCATGAACGGTTTTCAGGATCTTCTGATCGCTTTTGTGAGAGTGTGACGAAAGTGCACTGACAATCTGATCCATGATGCCCCTGTCGGTATCGCTGATTACTTGCTTTAATGCTATTGGGTCAAGGTTTAGCTCTTCTGCTGATTTCTGAAGAATTTCGCGGTTGATGAAACCCCAATTGCCTTCACTTTTTGCCTGCGACTTTCGTTTGTTGAGTTCGTCGCATATGGCCCATGCAATGCTGCTTGCACCACAACCTGTTTGCCTGGATATGGTTATCACAGGACCTGCTTCCTTAACAGCTGAGGCAGAAACAAAGTTACCTCCAATACGCCGGTTCATATATTCGAACAGCCTGTTTTCCATTGTTTACTCCTTTCGTGTTTAAATTGTGGCTTCGTTAATCCTTTTCCTGATGGTTTCAGTTTCGTTTTCGTAACCAGGTTTACCGAGCAATGCCGATATATTGTTTTTATAGGCTTCCACCCCCGGCTGGTTAAAGGGATTAGTACCTGACAAGTACCCGCTTAACCCGCAGGCAAATTCGAAAAAATATATCAACTCACCTAATGAATGCTCATCCATAGCCGGAAGGAATATATCCAGGTTAGGAACTTCTCCGTCAGTGTGAGCAAGGGTAGCCGCCAAGGCCGCCATATCATTTATTTCATGCAGTGTTTTTCCGGCAAGATAGTTCATTCCGTCAAGGTTTGCTTCATCGTGCGGAATTATTAGAGAGCGATTGGGCTTCTGAAAATGAATCACGGTTTCGAAAAGCATGCGCTGTCCCTCCTGTATATACTGCCCCATGGAGTGCAGATCGCTTGTAAAATTCACTCCTGCAGGGAATAGGCCTTCGTTTTCCTTTCCTTCACTTTCCCCGAATAATTGTTTCCACCATTCGGTTAAATAATGAAGTGCCGGCTCATAATTTACCAGGAGTTCTATCTGGTTTCCCATACGGTATAGCAAAGTCCGTATGGCGGCATAACAAGCTGCCGGGTTATCCATGAGCGAAGAAGTGGCGGTACAGGCTTTTTGCATTTCGGTTGCACCTTTCAGCAGCTGCCTGATATCGCATCCTGCAAGTGCCGACGGTAATAAGCCAACCGGTGTAAGTACCGAATACCGGCCCGCGATATCATCGGGTACCACATAGGATTTATACCCGTGTTTTTCGGCAAGAATTTTTAAAGCTCCTTTTGAGCTATCGGTTATGGCGATTATACGAGTGGCAGCTTCTGCGGGACCGTATTTTTTTTCAATATGATTTTTTAAGATCCTGAATGCTATGGCAGGTTCAGCAGAGGAACCGGATTTGGAAACTACTACCAGGGCATAGTCTTTTTTATCAAGCAGATCGAGTAGCCCGGCATGGTAATCCTGACTCAAATCATGACCGGCATATACTATGACAGGGTTTTTATTGCCGGTATAAAAAGCTGAAAACGGAGAAGTAAGAGCTTCGGTTATAGCGCGCGGTCCAAAGTAGGAACCACCAATTCCGATTACAACAATTATTTCTGCTTTTTGACGAATTTTATTCGCATCCGATTCTATTTCGCTTATCAGAGCTTCATCCATCTTTGTGGGAAGATCCATCCAACCCATGAATTCATTTCCTTTTCCTGCTTTTTCAACCAGCAAACTATGGCTGATATCGACTTCTTCCTGCATTAATTGAATCTCTTCTTCCGAAAGGAATTTCAAAACGTGAGTATATTGAAATTGAAGAGTTATCATTATTAATAAAATTAATGCAAAACAAGCTCATTTGAGAGTATAAAATTACGAAAAAAAGGGAGCATGTCATACAGATAACTGTAATTTAACAGTTTCTTAGCCTTAACAGATTCTGGGATTTAGCCGCTTGCTATGGAGTAAAATAAAAAATGCGGCCCTGGAGCCGCATTTTCCCAAACAAACAACAAAACCAGTTATGAAAATATCTCTGCAACCAACAGAGATTTAATATAATAACATTTTGTTCAATTAACCGATACAAAAGTAACATCAGAATCGAATCCAAACTGTTAACGAAAGTAAAAGAACGTTAAAATATGTTAAGCAATTATCTATCTGATGTCAGGCAGTATAAATTTGCACGGATTGAAACGGCCAAAACAGGCTAATTGTAAACCTTCTGTTTGGTGTAGTATACGTATGGTTTGAACAGCTATGGGCAATCCTGGAGAAAAAGTAAAAGGATTTTTAAACTGTGGATGGTAAGCTGTTTTACTCTTAGAAAATTAATATTAACCGTGTGAAAAAGCAATTACTTGTATTATTAATCGTGACCATGTCGGTAGCCATGACTGTGTTTATCGGTATTCAGGTATACTGGATTAAGAACTCGCTTCAGCTCAGGGAAGCTAATTTCCGCCGGAGTATCGACGAAGCCGTGAATGTTGCATTGATTAAACTCGAAACAATTGAATTTTCGCGCCGTACTACAACAGGGTCGCTGCAGATTTCCTCAGGAGATACAAATTCTGCCCGACTACTTACTCCTGGAATTGAAATGGCAAAACAACCTGCTTTGGAAGGCAGGGTGGTAGCCATGCCCGAGAATACTCCGGCACAGCCCGACAACGCGGATAGAAATCTGCAGGATACCCAACCCGCGCTCATATCCGATTCCTATTCCCAGGGTGCAGCTGTCCGCAAGCAGGTTATGTTGAACCACCTGATGAATCAGACCCTTGACAAGGAAGAATATAAAGACATTGAAAAAAAGATATCTGTTGGTTTGATTGATACATTGCTTAAACAGGAATTTTTGTCCAAAGGGATTTCAATCGACTACGAATTTGGTGTCTTCAGTCCCGACCGCAATAAAATTGTACTGGAGAAGACCGGCAAATATCATGACGAATTACTCTTTAAAGGATTTCCTTTTCCTTTGTTTTCCGGTACTGCTATCTCAACCCGTGACTTTTTACTCATTTATTTCCCGCAACAATCGAAGTATAACCTGCAAAGCCTTGGGGTGATGATGCTGGTATCGCTGCTGTTAGTGCTGGCTATAATTGTAGCATTCAGCTTTTCGGTTTTTACCATTATCAGGCAGCGTAAACTTTCAGAACTCAAGAACGACTTCATTAATAACATGACGCACGAGTTCAAGACACCTATTTCAACCATTTCGCTGGCTTGCCAGGCGCTGTCGGATAAAGATATTCCGCGCAGCAACGAAATGTACAATGATTATATACAGATTATAGGCGACGAAAATCACCGTTTGGGTGAAATGGCCGAAAAAATTCTACAGACCGCTATTCTCGAAAAGGGGAATCTGCATCTGAGGCCCGAAGCTATTGATATGCATGAGCTTATATCAGATGCTATTCATAAAATTGCTATTCAGATCGAGATACGCGACGGAATCATAACCGAGTCACTTTTAGCAGATCATCCTGTAATTAAAGCTGATAAAGTTCACCTCTCGAATGTTATTTTTAACCTTCTCGATAATGCCAATAAGTATTCGCCACGTAAACCCCAGATTATGGTTTCGACTGTAGATGCCGAGAATGGTATTTATATCAGTGTTCACGATAAAGGCATGGGTATCAGTAAAGCCAATCTGAAAAAGATTTTCGAAAAGCTATACCGTGTTCCTACAGGGGATGTGCATAATGTGAAAGGTTTCGGCTTGGGCCTCAGTTATGTTAAATTTATTGTCGAAAAACACGGAGGCTCCATTTCGGTAGAAAGCGATCCGGGAAAAGGTAGTACTTTTACTATGTTTCTGCCCTACGTAATCCCCGATCAGAATAAGACCGGGAAAAGCAAATTAATATTTTAAACGTACCTTTTCAATCCCATCAATCCCATCAATCCCATCAATCCCATTTCAATCCTAATCAATCCCATCAATCCGTTAATAATCCTGATATGGAAAACGAAAAAATAAAAATCCTTCTTGCCGAAGACGACCGCAACCTGGGAACTATTTTACGCACTTACCTCGAAGCTAAAGGCTTTAGTGCCCGGCTTTGCATTAATGGCCTCGAAGCTCTCGAAGTTTTCAGTAAGGAGCCCTTTGATTTTTGCGTTGTTGACGTGATGATGCCGCTTAAAGATGGTTTTACGCTGGCCAAGGACATACGTAAAGTTGACAACCAGATTCCCATTCTGTTTCTGACAGCCAAATCACTCGAAGAAGATAAGCTCAAAGGTTTCCAGGCCGGAGGCGACGACTACCTGACGAAGCCTTTCAGCATGGAAGAACTCCTTGCCCGTATCGAAGCCATTCTGAGGCGTTCATCCAAGGCTGGTGACGGTAAAACCGATAAAGGAACCTTTACGCTGGGGAATTTTGTATTCGATTATAATCACCAGAACCTCTATATAAACGGGCTCGATCAGAAACTTACCAGTAAGGAAGCCGAGCTGCTGAAAATATTGTGCGAACATGTAAACCAGGTGGTCGACAGGAGTTTTGCCCTGAACCGTATATGGCAGAACGACAGCTATTTCAATGCCCGCAGCATGGATGTATATATTGCCAAAATCCGTAAATACCTTAAAGATGATCCTTCGGTTGAACTGATCAATGTACATGGAATTGGCTTTAAACTGGTAACCGAGGCCATGGTTAACAATTCCTAAATGCATTGAATTAATCAGAATTTATAGTTTCCGGTCAATTACTTTTAGCGCTTCTTTCCGGCTCAGCGAACTCAATTCGTGCTTGTTTACAAAGTCAATAACTGCATCGGGATACTCTTTCGAATACTGCCGAAGTGACCAGCCGATAGCTTTCCGGATAAAAAAATCGGGATGACCGGCCAGTTGTTCGCAAAGGTTAAACAACAAAGCCCTGTCGGCAGTTTTGTTATACCTCAGCTGGTGAATCAGGCACGAGCGCTGCAGCCATAAATGACCTGAATGCAGCCAGCTTTCAATATATTCCATTTTGATTTCAGGGAATTTAGCAAATAACATTCCTGAAATGTTAGGGGCAACGTAATCGACGGTATCCCACCATGACTTGTTGGTTATCATCCATTCGGACAGCGTAATAAAATCGGGCTCTGCTTTTTTTACAAATTTTCCTGCAAAATCCATGGCTGTATATTGCCATTCGCGCTGAGGTTGTTCCCA
>CAIJPI010000271.1 GCA_903822525.1 uncultured Bacteroidales bacterium
CCTATCATAACACCCGATCCAACGTTATACCCGATGTCGCGAAGTAATTTCAGCGCCTCTATACGCTTGTCGAAATCATGTTTCGTATCATTGGGATGAATGCGCTGGTAGAGTCCACGGTCGGAAGTTTCTATCCGTATCAGGTATCGGTGAGCACCACAGGCAAACCATTCGCGGTACGTGCTTTCTGTTTGCTCGCCCATGGATAAGGTAATGCCGAGTTTGCCATCCGACAGCTCTTTTATTTTTCTTAACAGCTGCGAAACTGTGTCAACAAACCTTTCGTCGCAGCGTTCGCCCGATTGCAATACCATGGAGCCATATTCGTTTTCGAGCGCGAAACGCGCTGCTTCCAGAACTTCTTCTTCGGTAACCATATAACGGCCCGGTTTGGCATTTCCGGAGCGGATTCCGCAATACAGGCAATTCTTTGAGCATATATTCGAAAGTTCCACCAATCCGCGGAAGTAAACCTTGTTTCCTACATATTGCTTCTTGATTTCGGCTGCCAGGGTATAAAGCCTGGTCTTATCTGCTCCTTGTGCATTCAGCAATGCTACCAGGTCAGCCTGCGAAAAATCTTCTTTTAATAATAGGGTATCGATGGTGTCGGACATAGTAAACTGCTCTTCGGATAAGGTACAAAAATACACTGAAAATAATCAGCAAATGAACCCATCATGAGTTTAAAAGCCAAAATGGATTTAGTTTCTGTCTGAATTTTAAAATTTAACTGATTTAGCGGGTTATTGTCAGGAGGAGAAGCCTTCCCTGAGTTAGCCGATAGGGGGTACCGAAGCACAATAAATCGTTTCTATATATCCGTATTAGTGTTGACTCGGATGTAAAAGATTCACACCTATAAAGGCAAAAATCCGTGAAAATCCGTTGTATCTGTGTCATCCGTATTCTATGTGCCTGAAGATGATAAATGATTCGGTCTAATAAATTAAACCTCTGAAAATTACTTTTTAATAAACTTTCCCTGGTGAATCACTTCCCCTTCCGAACACCTGATTATATAGGATCCGGGTAATAAGTCGCGAACGTCAATTTTGTTTTCGTCAGTATGCATAATGGATTTAATCAGCCTGCCTTTCATATCAATAAGCTGGACGGAATCATATACTATCGTTTTGTCTAAACTGTATGTAAGCACATCATCAACCGGATTAGGGAAACAGTGTATGCCGTCCTGCTTACCTGGCTCCTCACCCGAATTTGCATAGGTATCGAATAACCAGAGATAGGCCTCGCCAAAGGCTTCGCGCCAGAGCTTTTCGTTATGTTGTCCTCCGTTTACAACTTTGTTGGAAATGTTTTCCTGGCCAAATCCTACAGCCGTAAGCGAGTCATTCATGCGTTGCATCTCGCCTTGCATTCCAGCGCTTTCGTTGGTGCCACAAAGCTGGTAGATGCGTATATTCTCCGTTTGCGCTGAGTTGTGTGTGAAAGTCCATACGCTGTCCGAAAACCAGTAGGAGGGAGAGAACAACCCTGCTTTACCGAAAATGTCCGGGTACCTGAGCGCACAGTAATGCGAAATAAGTCCGCCGAGCGAACTCCCCATAAGGCCTGTGTTTTCCCTGCCGGGCAGGGTGCGGTAATGTCCGTCAATATAGGGTTTGAGCGTTTCAACAATAAACTGCATGTATTTGTCGCCAGCGCCTCCCCCGTACTGCACATTTGGCCATGGAGTGTATTCGCCAATACGGTCGGCTCCGCCATTGTCGATGCCTACAACAATGGGGACGTTTTTCCCTTGTGATGCCAAAGTGTTTAAAGTTTCGTCAACCTGCCACTCTCCCGCAAATGAGGTTGCAACATCAAATAGGTTCTGTCCGTCGTGCATATAAAGAACAGGGTAGCTGAGCCCTGAAGTTTCGTAGTCAGGCGGGAAATAAATCCGGATTTTTCGTGCCCGGTTAAGCTGGGGCATAAAAAAATCAGTGCTCATGATAGTGACATTTGATGCCGCAGTTGAATTCCCGCCTCCGCTGTTATCCGCCCAGTTTAAAATGTTTACATAAACTGAATCGAAGATTCCAAAAGTAAATAAGCGGTCAGCAATCTCTTCACCACCGGCTCCTTTTTCGACTGTGGCCCACGATCCTCGTGTGAATTTGTATTTTATTGTGCTCCCGGCACTTTGGCCTGCCAGGGTGATGGCCCATTTCCCCTGGGTGTTGGTATGCAGCATAAAGCTTGCTGCCCCTGGATCCCAGCCTGTAAAGTCACCGGCTATATAAATACTGTCCTGCAAAGGCGTATCAGCCGGCATGGACTGTACGATAAATGTTACCTGTGCAGTAAGCCTGTGTGTATTGATGCCCAGCATCATGACTAAAACAAGTAGTAGTTTTTTCATGCTGAAAATGAGTTTTTTAAACAACCGGAGCTAAATTATAACAATTTGATCAGCGAACTTCAGCAAACATAAATTTGGTTCTGCCACGAATTGAATTTCTACCAGAAGGCGGGAAGACCGAAGACGGAAGACGGAAGAACGTGATGATTTATAGAGAGTGTTAGCTTAACTGTGTAAACGAGATGGCAGGTAGTGTTCA
Organism: uncultured Bacteroidales bacterium; assembly: GCA_903822525.1. Taxonomy (GTDB): domain Bacteria; phylum Bacteroidota; class Bacteroidia; order Bacteroidales; family UBA4417; genus UBA4417. The sequence continues at coordinate 2,568 of CAIJPI010000271.1, forward strand.
ATCAACTGCGTAAAGGTTAAATTTTAATTCCACATTTTTCTTGTCCAAAGATATTGATAAATTGCAGTAGCATAATAGGCCAGTCACGCTGTGGC
>CAIJPI010000272.1 GCA_903822525.1 uncultured Bacteroidales bacterium
CCTGTCCCGGTGCTCTTTCAAACCGGTCGCCTGCCATGAGCCAGGTTTCAATGCGTTTACACTTTAAAAACCATTCGCCCGGAATTTGTGGATAGCATGTAACAACTTCACCCGTTGGGTTGAACATCATGACTCCTTCGAGTGAATCCGATACTGTAGGATTGCCTGCAAGCTGCTGCAGGAACTTTGTGATGGCATATTTCGAATAAGCCATTCCTTCATAAGCAGGAAATGCTTTCATATACCACTGGGCAACAGGGAACGGATCAGTCAACTCTAAAGGATTGTAAGCTCCCCAGGTATGTTCATCGTACAGATTGATATCCTTCCATATTTTTTTCATGGTAGCCTCAAGCTGGCTATCGGACATGCCAAATGCATTTAACATATCAATATCTCTCATATTGGCAGCTGTATTCAGCGAAATCCTGGTTTCTGTTGCTGAACTTCCTGCCCCGAAATTCCAGTAGTCGGTCCAATCCCCTTTAACAACAGGAATAGAATCATATGGAATAAGCTTGATTCGCTCCAAAATATCCTGGGGTGTCACAAAGCGTAACTTTGGCTGGCGGCCTTCCTCATTCCAGCGTTTTACAAGCCCGGGCAAATCAAAGTTCGGTGGCGAATTATCATAAGCGCTGGGTGCACAGGTAGCACTCAGGTATGCAAAATCGTAAGGATACTGAAGTGTTTCCAGATTCTTCAGGTATCGGTTTAAGCCGGCCTGAACAGTATCCAGGTTATTGGTATTATCGTTGGTCCACTGATCGAACATAGAATAATGTTCGCCGTTCATTACCAGTATTTCCCTGCCACCGGGTCCCTGCCAGCGGTATACTGCCGGCCTGGGCATGGGTGTACCTGAAAGATGCAGATTTATTGCCATGGTAAGCAATTCAATCCCGCCATCCTTAAAAAGGTCAACAATAGGCCAGGGCAAACCGGTTGCATCGTGTAAGTTAGCAGTGTTGATTTTGACCCCGAAACGTTTCGAAATCTCCGCAGCCCCATAAAGCTGACGGGCAATTCCCTCCGAACTCGCCAACGGGGTTGTGTTGTATTGTAAAGCAGATATACCTATCCGTCCCTGCTTCAGGAAACTGCCAAATTGTTGCAGATCTTTTTCGCTGGCATGTTCCAGCCACTGAAGCACAGGTTCTGTAACCTCGCAGGTCCATTTCGGCCTCGACTGCTCAGGGTAATCTGCCGTATTTTCAAGCAGAATAAGTGCCTGACTGATATAATCCTCCTGTAACCCGAAGGCAACAGGCTGAAGATGCGTAAAACCCACATCGAGGTGGCTGTGATGCATAATCAGCACCTCTTTAACATGGCCCGGAACCTGTCCGGAGAGCCGGACAACTGCTGCTGCTGCATAAATAAAAATGAAAATTATCTTAATCATCATATTCCTCATGATCCCGTATTTCCTGTACTTAGTTGATACTGTATTACTGCTTGCTATTTCAGGGTTTTAATTTTTGTTCTGAAAAATTCGAAATGACTTCCTATTGCCGACTTCCAATACGCATAGTTATGTGCTCCGGGTGCGGTGATATAGGTTGCATTGATTTTTTCAGCATCACAGGCTTTTCTGAATTCATTGTTTACGCCATAGAATGGGTCGGAAGTACCACAGCTGAAAATAATTTCTTTTCCTGATCGCGCTATTTTGTCAATATTCCCTGATACCGAATATGCCTTCAGCTCATCTTCGCCAGCGTTTTCACTGTGTAATCCCAAATAATCACTAATCCTGTAGTCATTGCGGCTTGGCTTTAAATCGAGTACTCCGCTCAGGCTTCCCGCGCTGCAGAATAAAGCGGGTTTCTGTTCAAACAGGTATAATGCTCCGTGACCTCCCATGCTTAAACCGGTAATAAAAACATTCGCGCTATCAACACGGTAAAGCTCGTTTACGAAAGGCATCAGGTCCGAGAAGAAAAAATCAGCATACTGACTTCTGGGGTTGGCAGGACTGTTAATATACCACGAATCGTAAAGTCCGTCGGGGCAAACTATTATAAAGCCATACTCATCAGCATAACGCTGGCAGTCCATAATATCGTTCCATTGATGGTACGTGCCACTCCATCCGTGTAAAAGATAAACCAGTGGGTATGTTTTGGATGTGTTATCAGCATACCCTGCAGGCGTAAATATCCATACGGTATCAGCCTTTGAAATGTGAGGCGAATCAATCACAAACTGTTTCTGTGCTGATAAGCCGGAATACAAGGCTGCAGTAAATATCAGC
>CAIJPI010000273.1 GCA_903822525.1 uncultured Bacteroidales bacterium
ACACTCGATATCGAAATCTCGAACCAGATCCTTCCATTGTTCGCTTCCATCGGTCCTCTCTGCCAGAACAGCGTTGCTCCTGCTCTGCCGCTTGCTTCCTCAAACGGAATCACCGGAACCTGGTCGCCTTCAACCATCAGCACAACTGCTGTTGGAACCACTACCTATACCTTTACTCCTGATGCCGCACAGTGTGCAATAGCTGCAACACTCGATATCGAAATCTCGAACCAGATCCTTCCATTGTTCGCTTCCATCGGTCCTCTCTGTCAGAACAGCGTTGCTCCTGCTCTGCCGATTGCTTCCACAAACGGAATCACCGGAACATGGTCGCCTGCAACCATCAGCACCGCTGCTGTTGGAACCACTACGTATACCTTTACTCCTGATGCCGCACAGTGTTCGGTTGCAACTCCTTTTGCCATCGAAATCATTGCTCCTGTTATTACACAGATTCAGGCCATTACTTCAACCAATGGATTACCTAACGGTCATGCAACGGTTATAACCGAAAGCAGTACATCAGCCATAACTTATTCCCTGAACGGAACCGACTGGCAGAATTCGAATGAATTTACCGGACTTCTGGCCGGCACTTATACCGCATGGGTAATGAATGCAAACGGATGCCAGGCATCACAGTCATTTATCATAGCTAATACAGTTACCGGTGAGGTAGGCGTACTTGCAGGCGATGTAAAGAGTTGTATTGGAATCCCATTTGAAATTCCTTTGATGGCATACGATTTTACAAACATTTCATCGTTTACAGTACAACTTACTTTTGATTCCACTGCTCTGACATTCAGCAGCCTATCGCAGGTAAACAAATTTCTGAAACAGGGCAATTTAACTGCTACCCTTCTATCGCCGGGAATTCTGCAGATTAGTTTCATTGCTACCGATTCCATTACACTGCTTAGCGAAGACCTGTTATTTGATCTCAATTTCATTGGTATATCGGCTGGTAGCAGCCAACTGCAGTGGAACTGGCTGAAGTGTGTAATATACTCAGCTTCAGGGTATGAGATTCCGGCCATCTACACCATGGGTGCTGTTAACGTCAGGCCGGCACCACAGGTTTATACCGTTGGAAGCGGCACATATTGCGAAAATAGTACTATCACACTGAATGCAGGCTCACTTACAGGCCAAAACCTGAGCTACAACTGGATCAGTCCGAATGGCACAACACATAAAGGAATGAAATGGGATCTGGGCGTTGTAAATATGACAGCTTCGGGCGAATATCACCTTATAGCTTCCGACAGCACTGCCTGTGCAAAAGATGAAACTGTAATGGTTCAGATTAATCCCAAGCCTGTAGTAAATCTGGCCGACTATGACTCACTGTGTATCGAACAGGTAGTACAACTGAATGCAGGATCAGGATTTGCCGATTACCTCTGGCAGGATGGCAGCAAAGCTCCTCAGATGGATACCATTGCAGAAGGTCTGTATTGGGTAAACGTTGTGGATAACAACGGTTGCCAGGGAAGCGACTCGGTCAGGTTGGTTTCGTGCGAAATGGCTCGTTCGACCGAATTAAAGATATGGCTGCCGAATGCATTTTCGCCTAACGGTGATGGTATTAATGATGTGTTCGGAGCAAAATACAATTTCGAAGTTAAAATCGATTTCCAGATGCTGGTATTCAATATATGGGGCGAGCAGATTTTCAGCTCAAACGATATCAACAAGGGCTGGGACGGAAAATACAAAGGAGAAAGCTGTCCGATGGGAATGTATACTTATCTGGTTACATTCAAAGCCGGAAAGTCTTATACTTTTGACCAAAATTCACCGCTACGCGGCAATGTTACTATACTTAAATAGAAAAAAATGAAATCATTAAAAACTGTCCTGTTTCTTTTCATTTCCCTTGCCTGGTTTACCAGCGGGAATGCCCAGGATGTGGTTTATTCGCAATTCTATGCTAACCCGGTTTACCTCAACCCGGCACTTGCAGGCTCAAAAGTAGACCAGAGGATTACATTGAATTACCGCAACCAATGGCCGGGTGTACAGAAAGGCTATATCAGCTATAATGCCTCATGGGATCAGCAATTTGACAAAATTTCGGGAGCACTGGGCGTTATTGTCAACAGCGATGTTCAGGGTGGAGGTATTTATAACAAGTTCAGCGCAAGCGGAATATATTCGTACCGCCTTCAGGTTACACATAACATTGATGTGAATGCTGCCATGCAGGTAGGTTATATGCAATACAGGCTCGACTGGAATAAATTAATTCTGGGCGACCAGATGATCGATATCAACACAGGTACCCTTGAACCTACGCATGATTATCTGCCGCCTAAGCTCTCAGTCGGAAATGTTGATTTCAGCACCGGCCTGCTTGCAGGTTACAAAGGAAGCTTATATTTAGGTGTAGCAGTAAACCACCTGAGCCGGCCCGATATGTCATTTTATGAAAACGGGTCAAACAAGATGGACCTTCGCTGGACCGTGCATTCCGGTATGCTTATCGATTTTTACCAGGGCATGGATGGTGAAGATCCCCGTAACTTCTCCATTTCACCGAATGTTGTATACGTGCAGCAGGGCAAATTTCACCAGCTGAATGCTGGTATGTATGTCAACATGTTCCCTTTTGTAGGCGGCTTGTGGGTAAGGCATAATTTTGGAAATCCGGATGCCATGATAGTGCTGCTTGGGTTTCAGCAAAAGAATTACAAGATCGGTTACAGTTTCGACTATACCATTTCGCGTCTTACTGCAAAAACAGGTGGCGCTCATGAAATTTCGGTCGCATGGTTATTTCATAAACCAATGAAGGAAAGCCGCTTTCACCAGATGAGAAATCCTGATTTCTAAGCCGATAAATTAAGCCTGGAGTATATGTTGCAACAATATACCGGATGGAAATAAAGCATGGAAAGAGGAATTAATTATCTGTACTATTTAATATCGAAGCTTTGAATCTTTAAATACATATACACTCCGTTATTTGCCTATACGTCCATCAAGATATAGGGACTGCAGGAGAGAAAAAACAGGAGGGTTTTGTAACGAACTAAAAATCTATTCCTAATACGCTGAATTCTCATCGCATTCTTCTTCTGAAGATTTAACCCGAACAGCCATTAGACCAGCTCTTTTGAAATTTTGGCAGCCGATCATATTTATACACCTTCATATATCAAAACTTTGCCTATATTTGCAGCCTGACAGGATGCTTAATTGACTTTATTTCTTTAGGTCTCAAATTGTAAATCATTCTGAACCAGATTTTTATTTGTTTATCAGCCAAAGTTTTTAAATGGAGCGAAAACCAATTAAAAAAGTACTGATTGCCAACCGTGGCGAAATTGCAGTACGAATAATCCGTTCATGCCGCGAAATGGGCATTCATACCGTAGCCGTATTTTCTGATGCCGACCGTACTTCCATGCATGTTCGCTATGCAGGCGAAGCGTATCATATCGGAGCATCTCCTTCGAATGAAAGTTATCTGAAAATCGACAAAATTCTGGAAGTTGCCAAGCTTTCGGGGGCTGACGCCATTCATCCCGGTTATGGTTTCCTTTCGGAAAACGCCGAATTTTCACGTCGCTGCAAGGAGGAAGGCATTATTTTTATTGGTCCTTCACCCGAAGCTATTCTGGGAATGGGTGATAAAATTACGGCACGCCGCACTATGATCAAAGCCGGTGTACCTGTGGTTCCCGGCACTACCGACGCTGTTAGCAGCGAAGAAGAAGCACTGGAAACTATCCGTCAGATCGGACTTCCTGTGATGATTAAAGCATCGGCAGGCGGAGGTGGAAAAGGCATGCGCCTGGTGAAAGAAGAATCGCAGATCCTGAATTCGTTGCGCGGAGCACGTTCCGAAGCTAAAACGGCTTTCGGCAATGATGCCGTTTACATTGAAAAATATATAGACTCACCACATCATATTGAATTTCAAATACTTGCCGACAGCCAGGGCAATACGGTACATCTCTTCGAACGTGAATGTTCAGTACAGCGCCGCCATCAGAAAGTAGTTGAAGAAACGCCTTCGCCTATTATGACCCCTTCGGTACGTGCCGAAATGGGTGCCCATGCCGTAGCTGCTGCCAAGGCTGCTGATTACGAAGGAGCAGGCACCATTGAGTTTATTATGGACGATAAGCTCAATTACTATTTCCTCGAAATGAATACGCGTCTTCAGGTTGAACATCCTATTACCGAACGTGTAGTTGGCGTCGACCTGGTTAAAGAACAAATCCGTATCGCCGAAGGGCATCCCCTGGCTTTCAGGCAGGAAGACCTTCGCCAGAACGGTCATGCTATTGAATGCCGTATTTATGCCGAAGATACCGACAATAATTTTATGCCTAACCCGGGCACCATCACGCATATCACCGAGCCCCTCGGACTGGGCGTGCGCTGCGACGGTTATGTTTACGAAGGCTATACCATTCCTATCTATTACGACCCTATGATCAGCAAACTGATTGTTTGGGGGAAAACACGCGAAGAGGCTATTGAGCGTATGCGCCGTGCCTTGTATGAATATAAGATCAGCGGGGTAAAGACCTCCATTAAGTTCCTCGAGCGTATCATGGATGCTCCCGATTTCCGCAAAGGCGGTTATAACACTCATTTTATAGAGGACAACCTCAAATTCCTCATGGCTGATGCCGAATGTGCCTATGATTGCGAAAACCTGGCACTTATCGCAGCTTTTGTTGAGTATACTACCCAACTCAGTGAAATAAAACAAACTATGACACCTGCATCATCACGCCACGGCAGCGACTGGAAAGAGTTCGGACGAAGGCTGGCTGCGTGGAGGCTGTAGAACGAGGGAGAGAAGGAGAGAGTGGGCAAGGGAGTGAGGGAGCGAGGGAGAGATGGGGAGATGGGGAGAGCGAGCGATGGGGAGATGAGAAGAATGGGTTGTACAGGCTTTCCTAAAGTTTGATTTTCTTCCTTTAATACTTGCTTAGTAAATACTTAAGAACAAAAATACAGAGCTGCTTTATTACTTTAAAAGCTCAAATTAGAGAATAACACCATAACATGGAACTTGAACTAAACCTCGAAGGCCGCAAGGCAATCCTGAAAGAGATCAGCCGCGAAGGCAATCAGCTCACCATTGCGGTTGATGATGAGATATTCAACGTCGACCTGGTTAAAGTGGGGCCTGCCGAATATTCGATACTATACAAAGGCAAATCCTATAGCATTGAAGTTGTACCCGGTCGCGAACCCAAGCATTTCACAGTCAACACTTTTTATTTCGCTCACGAAATTGAAGTTGTGGATGCCGAAACCCGGTATATCCGCAGCCGCGACAATGTAAGCGGTGGCCATGCCAGCAATATTATCCGCTCGCCTATGCCGGGTAAAATCGTGAAAATTCTTGTTGCGGTGGGTGATGTTGTCGAAGTAGGTCAGACTGTGATCATTGTTTCAGCCATGAAAATGGAAAGCGAATTTAAGGTCACCAAGCCAGGAACAGTAAGTGAAATACCTGTAGCTGAAGGCGATACAGTAGATGGAAACCAGGTATTGGTTGTTATTGATGACGCTGAGGAAGTATAATACCGGATTTTAAAATCTCTGGGCAACTCAGGCCTGGAAACGGAAATTACAGAAAGTATAACAAAAAGAAATTATAAAAAATGTCGAGTCAGATAGAAAAATTCAAAAAACTGGAAGAAAAAAACCGCATTGCTGAACTGGGAGGCGGACAGGATCGTATTGACCGTCAGCACCAGGCTAACAGGAAAACAGCACGCGAACGCCTTACCGATTTACTTGATCCGGGCACTTTTGTTGAACTCGATAAATTTGTTGTACACCGTTCACGTGATTTCGGTATGGAAAACAACCTGATCCCGGGGGATGGTGTTGTTACCGGTTACGGAAAAATTGACGGCCGCCTGATGTATGTTTTTGCTCAGGATTTCACCGTTTTTGGCGGCACTATGAGCCGTTCCAATGCGGATAAAATCGTAAAGATTATGGATCTGGCCGTTAAAATGGGCGCCCCGCTGATCGGCCTCAACGATTCGGGAGGAGCACGCATACAGGAAGGTGTTGAAAGCCTTGCCGGATATGCCGATATTTTTTACCGCAACGTTATGAGTTCGGGTGTTATCCCACAAATATCCGCCATTTTAGGACCTTGTGCCGGTGGCGCCGTGTATTCGCCTGCCATTACCGACTTTATCATCATGGTTGAAGGCACCAGCTATATGTTTGTTACTGGTCCTGATGTTATTAAAACCGTTACCCACGAAGAAGTTACCAAGGAAGAACTTGGAGGTTCCATTACCCATAACAGCAAGAGCGGAGTAGCACACTTTACGGCTAACGACGATGAGCATGCCATGATGATGGTGCGCGAACTGATGAGCTACCTGCCATCGAACAATATGGAAGATGCACCTTTCAAACCTTGCACCGACGATATAAACCGCAGCGATAAAAAGCTGGATACACTGATACCCGAAGATCCGAACAAACCTTACGATATGAAGGAACTCATCAAGGAAGTGGTCGACAACCACAACTTTTTTGAAGTTCAGCCTTTATATGCCCAGAATATCATTATTGGTTTTGCCCGCATGGGCGGCCGCAGCGTCGGCATTGTTGCTAACCAGCCGCAGGCTCTTGCAGGAGTGCTCGATATTAATTCATCCATCAAGGCAGCACGTTTCGTTAGATTCTGCGATGCGTTCAATATCCCTTTGATTACGCTGGTCGATGTTCCGGGATTCCTTCCTGGCACCAACCAGGAATTTGGCGGTATTATCAAGCATGGAGCAAAGCTGTTGTATGCTTTTGCCGAGGCTACCGTTCCGAAAATTACACTTATCACCCGCAAAGCTTATGGCGGAGCCTATGATGTAATGAGCAGCAAGCATATTGGTGCTGATATTAATTTTGCATACCCATCGGCCGAAATTGCCGTAATGGGTGCTGATGGTGCAGTAAGTATTATTTTCCGCGATAAACTGAGCGACGAAGCCCGTACCTCAGCCGTTGACGAATACCGCGAAACCTTTGCCAATCCGTATAAAGCTGCCGAGCAGGGTTATATTGACGAGATCATATACCCGCATCAAACCCGCTTTAAACTGATACAGGCTCTGGAAATGACGCAGAACAAGCGTAAAACAAACCCGCCTAAGAAACACGGGAATATACCGTTGTAAACCTGGTAGTAAAAACATAAAAGTTAAAAGGAGGATGGGTTGCCCGTCCTCCTTTTGCTTTCTGTTAGTTTAGTTCTTGTATCTGCCATTTTAAAATTGTATCTTTGATTTAATCACGAATACACTTTTAAATATTCCGATGCTTTTTCTTTAATGTCTTGATATATAGCTTTAAAACACCGATTATAATCATATTAACATGAAAGATTATAATTTTTCATGTTACGATAATTTAAAAATTGCAAATAGTTGACAGGCTATTCCCGTTTACAAAACTTTGACATGTATGTATCTGATTCAGATTGCTTTGTGCGTACCTTTTAACAGCGTATTTTGAATTTAATGAATCCTGTATTTTTGAATTTTATGAATGATTTAATCCATACTGTCGCCTCTACGAGGCTTCTATAATTATGCATTTATCTCTTTCCACCATACTGCCGCACCTACGGTGCTTTTGGGGTCCGGCTTCAAAAATCATAAGTAGACCCCTTAAATTCTACCATTTACTTTTACAGAGTCTCGTAGAGACGAAATTATGGTAATAGTAGCCAAAAATATGCATGATGTTTAGCCTCGTAGAGGCGACAGTATGGCAGCTAAAATGATAAATAACGTAAAGCCTCGTAGAGGCGACATTATAAAACAATGTTTTATGGCAAATACCTATACACAGCTTAATATTCACGTTGTTTTTGCGGTTAAAGGGCGTGAAAATATATTGACTGCAGCAGTGCGGCCAGAACTATTCAAATATATATCAGGGATTTTAACCCGTACTAACCAATTTTCGCTTGCAGTAAATGGATATAAAGACCATGTCCACATGTTTTTTGCATTGAATCCTGTAAATTCTCTTTCTGAAATAGTGCGAATAGTAAAAGCTAATTCTTCGAAATGGATAAATGAGAACAGACTTATTTCAGGAAAATTTTCATGGCAGGAAGGGTATGGCGGGTTTTCATACTCCCGTTCACAGCGCAATGATGTGATAAAATATATTATGAATCAAGAGGAGCATCATCAACGTAAGACCTTTCGTGAAGAATATCTGAACTATCTGAAAACAGCTGAAATTAATTATAATGAATCCTATGTTTTTGAATTTTATGAATGATTTAAATATCCATACTGTCGCCTCTACGAGGCTTCTATAATTATGCATTTATCTCTTTCCACCATACTGCCGCACCTTCGGTGCTTCTGGGGTCCGGCTTCATAAATCATGTGTAGATCCCTGAATTTCAACCATTTACTTTTACAGAGTCTCGTAGAGACGAAATTATGGTAATAGTAGCCAAAACAATGCACGATGTTTAGCCTCGTAGAGGCGACAGTATGGTAATAGTAGCCAAAAATATGCATGATGTTTAGCCTCGTAGAGGCGACAGTATGGTAATAGTAACCAAAAATATGCATGATGATTAGCCTCGTAGAGGCGACAGTATGGCAGCTAAAATGAT
>CAIJPI010000274.1 GCA_903822525.1 uncultured Bacteroidales bacterium
AATTGCAATTAGCTGAAAATCAATAGCATGAAAATTATATTGTAAATTTATAAACAGTCTAAAGAAGCCGTTAAGTTATTGAAAATGAGTATATAAGAAAAATACATAAAAATGTAAAATTGTATAATAAAATCATAAAATTCGGATTATCAGTATGATATAGATATAGTTATATATTTATGGATTTTCGTATGTATGTAACTTTAATATACATTTGTTAATTGAAAAACAGTAGAAACCTACTGTAACTCGTAAGTGATTGATTGTTAAAAGAATAAAATCACATGAAGACAAGGAGAGATTTTATTAAAATTTCAGCGATAGGCCTTGGAGCCACTGCCGTTACGGCTGGTGCTGTCAAAGCGGGGCTGGGTTCATCTTTGTTTGGTAATGAAAATGATACAGGAACTGAAACACTGCGCAGGGTTCCTACCTTTTGCGAAGTATGTTTCTGGAAATGCGCCGCCTGGGCTCACGTTACCGAAGATGGAAATATAAAAAAGATAACAGGAAATGATGACGATCCTCAATGCAACGGAAGGCTTTGCCCGCGTGGTACAGGTGGTGTTGGCATGTTCAATGATCCCGACAGGCTCAAAACGCCGCTAATGCGTGTAACCAAAGATGGCAAGCAAACCTATCGCGAAGCCAGCTGGGATGAAGCATTGGGATTTATTTCCACAAAAATGAATGACCTAAAGGTTAAATACGGCCCCGAAAGCATGGCTTTGTTTTTCCATGGATCATCAGGAAATCATTTTTCGCACCTTATGAAGGCTTACGGAACCACCAACCTGGCCGCTCCCTCGTTTGCACAGTGCCGTGGACCACGCGATGTAGGCTTCGATGCTACTTTTGGTGAATCAGTCAGCAGCCCCGAAGTTACCGATATACGCGATACAAAATGCCTTGTACTTATAGGCTCGCACATAGGCGAAAATATGCACAACGGACAAGTGCAGGAAATGAGCGCAGCTATTGATAAAGGTGCAGTTATTATAACCGTGGATCCGAGGCTTTCGACAGCTGCTTCCAAATCAAAATACTGGCTGCCGATAAAACCTTCTACTGATATTGCTTTACTGCTCGCATGGATTCATGTGTTGATAAATGACGAGTTGTATAATAAAGAATATGTTTCAGCCTATGCTGAAGGTTTTGACGAACTGAAGGCTCATGTTAAAAATTTCACTCCTGAATGGGCGTATGGCATTACCACGCTAAAACCTGCTTTGATTCGCAGCACTGCCCGCGAAATGGCAAATGCAGCACCTTCAGTTATCATACATCCTGGCCGCCATGCTGCCTGGTATGGCGATGATGTTCAACGCAGCAGGGCAATGGCCATACTTAATGCTTTGCTTGGCTCATGGGGTAACAGAGGTGGTTTTTTCTTTAAAGAAGGAATTAAAATCCCTGAATTTCCACATCCTGAATACCCAAAACCCGCCTGGTCATGGAAAGAACTGCTTGATGGGAAGTACCCTCTTGCAAACGAAGCTGTAACCAATTCAGTTATAGAGGCTTCTTACCCATCCGATGGCAGGGAGGCAAGAATTAAAGGCTGGATTATTTCGGGAACCAACCTTGTCGCATCTGTTCCATTGAAGGAAGAGCTTACAAAAGCAATGCAGTCTCTTGATCTATTGGTTGTTGTTGATACCATGCCAATGGAAATTACAGGTTTTGCCGATGTTGTTTTACCTGAATGCACGTACCTTGAACGCTACGATGATATTCGCGCTACAGCGCACCGTGAGCCAACTCTTTGTCTCAGGATGCCTGCCGTTGAACCTAAGAATCAAACTAAACCAGCCTGGTGGATTGCCAAACAACTCGGCGAACGACTCGGTCTGGGCGCATACTTCAATTACAATGATTATTCAGAAGTACTCGACTGGCAGCTCAAACAAGTGGGCTCATCCCTCGAAGAACTGAAGAAGATTGGTGTAAAAAAGGCATCCCGAAAAACCTCACCTTATATAGAGCCCGGAACTGACCATCAGTTTAAAACAGCATCAGGGAAAATACAACTGTATTCACACGAGATGGCTGAAGCCGGTTTTGATCCTATGCCTGTTTTTACTCAGCATCCCGAACCACAGGAAGGATTTTACCGCCTCATCTATGGCCGTGCTCCAATGCACACTTTCAGCCGCACGGCTAACAATCCGAACCTGGTTGCACTCATGCCCGAAAATTCAGTTTGGATAAATCCACAGGTAGCCCGAATATGGGGAATTAAAAAAGATCAATATGTCTGGCTTAAAAACCAGGATGGTGCCGTTTCGAATTTTGCCGTAAAAGTCAGGTTGACCGAGCGTATCCGATGGGACTCTGTTTATATAGTTCATGGATTCGGGCATCACCACAAACCCCTGAAATTTGCTTATGGAAGAGGTGTGAACGATACTGAATTAATAACAAATGTCATGTTCGACCCCATTATGGGCGGAACCGGGATGAGGGGAAATTTTATTACATTTTTAACTGTAGATCCACGAAAGGAGGCTGAAGCATGAGGTACGCAATGGCTATCGACACTAAAAAATGTGTTGGCTGCAGCGACTGTGTAGTCGCCTGCCAAACCGAGAATAATGTACCTATCGGCTTTTGCCGCGACTGGGTAACCGAAACTGTAGACGGAACCTATCCTAACGTAAGTATTGAATTGCGTACGGAGCGTTGCAACCATTGTGATAACTCGCCTTGCGTTCGTTGCTGCCCTACCGGTGCAAGTCACTTCGAAGATGGTGGCATTGTGATGGTTACACACCATAAATGCATTGGATGCGGAGCATGTATACAATCCTGTCCTTACGAAGCAAGGTATTCGCATCCTGACGGATATGTGGATAAATGCACTTTCTGCATTCACAGGGTGCGTAAAGGTGAAAATCCTGCCTGTGTAAGTGTATGTCCTACCAGTTGCATGTATTTTGGTGATCTTGACGACCCGAATTCGGAAATTGTTAACGTTCTGAAAAACCGCAAATTCAAGGCATTGGCACCCGAAGCAGGAACTAAACCTAATATCTTTTACCTGACCTGATAAATCAAAAATATTCGTTTTAAGATGAAAGAAGAATTATTTGTAAGCGGTCGCAATATTCCTAATATTGACCCTTATCTGCATATCTGGCATTGGCAGATCCCGATCTACCTTTTCCTCGGTGGCCTGGCAGCAGGGATTTTGTTCCTGGCAGCTGTTTATACCATCTTAGGAAAAGACAAAGAAATGCAGGCAACTGTAAAATGGGCTCCCTTTATTGTGCCTTTTGCCCTGATTATCGGTTTGTTTATGCTTTTCCTCGACCTGAAGCACAAACTTTATTTCTGGCAGTTGTATACTACCATTCGCCTTGAATCTCCTATGGGCTGGGGCGCCTGGGTATTAATGATTATGACGCCTATCTCTATCGTCTGGTCAGCCAGCTATGTGAGGGAAGTATTCCCGAACTGGGATTGGAAATTCAAGTTTCTGTATACTTTCGAAGCATGGGTAATTAAAAACCGCTGGTTTATTGCATGGCCTATGGCAATTTATGCTGTTATCCTGGGTATATATACCGGGATTTTACTTTCAGCATTCAATGCGCGGCCTTTATGGAATACAACCATACTGGGACCTTTGTTTCTTGTATCCGGAATGTCGACGGGTGCCGCCTGCATTATCCTCATGAGCAAAAATCACGAAGAAAGGCGGCTTATTGGTCGCCTCGACCTGTTGTTTATATCGGTCGAACTGTTCTTTATTGTCCACATGATCATGGGTTTTCTGGCAGGATCACAAGTGCAGATCGATGCTGCCAATTTATTCCTGGGCGGACAATTTACAGTTCCATTCTTTGTATTTGTAATCCTTTTAGGGCTTATATTTCCTGCAGTATTGGAAACTCTCGAACTTATCGGATTCAAAGTGCCAATTGTAATTCCAGCTATTCTGGTTCTTCTGGGTGGACTGATATTCAGATTTATAATGGTGGAAGCTGGGCAGATTACACGGTATTTGTATTAGAGAATTAGGATTTAGTGGTTGAGGAATTTGATGTGGTCGACAAGGAGAAACGAAAACCCATTTGCAATTTAACCTCCGACTCCCGACTCCCGACTCCCGACTCCCGACTCCCGACTTCCGACTTCCGACTTCCGACTCCCAGCCTTCCAATCACTTTCAGCATAAAAAATTCAACACAAAAAACAGTTAATTATGGCAAAGAATAAACGAGACGGTACTTTTTACATTAACCCATACCTGGGTGGTGTATTGCTCGGGCTGGTGCTTTTCGGCACCTATTATATTACCGGTCGCGGACTGGGAGCCAGCGGGGCAGTAAAAAGCACAGTAGTTACTGCAGTGCATGCGGTAGCTCCTTCCCATGCTGATGAGAACAAATATTACAGCAAATTCCTGAGCGATGATGTTAGCCCGATGAGCAACTGGCTGGTATTCGAAGTACTCGGAATTCTGGCCGGAGGATTTCTTTCGGGAACGATTTACGGGCGGTTGAAACTAAAGGTGGAACACTCCCCTAAAATTACCAGCAAACGAAGGCTCATTGCTGCCTTGGCCGGAGGCCTTTTATTCGGAATTGGTTCACAGTTTGCCAGGGGATGTACAAGCGGTGCAGCCTTAAGTGGCATGGCTGTGCTTTCGGCTTCAGGAATTATTACCATGATGGCCATTTTTGGCTCGGCTTACCTGTTTTCCTGGATTTTTAAGAAATTATGGATTTAAGAACAAGGATCAACGATCTGAGATTTCAGAAGTGAAAATTTAGTATAATTCAAAAATCCAGAATCCGAAATCCGAAATCAAAAAAGCATTTATAAACGAACTAAACACATTAAATATATGGTAGGACCTCTTATCCCCATGGGTGTAATACCCGAAACCTGGAACAATGTAATCGCATTGCTGCTGGGTGGCGGTTTCGGATTCGCACTCGAAGCTTCCGGCTTTTCTTCATCCCGCAAAATCATGGGAACCTTTTTTGGTTACGATTTTGTGGTTCTGCGCGTGTTTTTCACTGCAGCTGTAACAGCTATGACAGGCATACTCTATTTCGACTATATGGGCTGGATGGATGCTTCCATGCTCTATATTAACCCTTATTATGTAATGTCGGCCATCGTTGGCGGAATTATTATGGGAATGGGATTTGCTTTGGGTGGCTTCTGCCCGGGTACCAGTTTCTGTGGAATAGCCATCGGCAAAATAGATGCAATGTTTTTTACTGCCGGTTTATTTATTGGAGTGTTTATATTTTCTGAACTGTACCCTTTATTCGAAGGAATGTATAATTCCCGGAACCTTGGCGGAGTAAAAATATATGAATTGCTGGGCATGCGTGAAACCGTTTTTGCATTCCTGCTGATAGTGGCTGCTGTTGGCATGTTTTACGGAGCTGGATTTGTTGAAAAGAAAGTTAGAAAAGTTGAGTATTAATAACCCGCACTATGAATAAAAAATATCTGTTATTGGCTGGCATTGCTATCTCACTTGGTATTGGAATTCTCTTTATGCCGGAGAAAAATACTGAAAAACAGGTTCAGCCTGAACAATTGCTTGCGGCAATCAATGACCCATCGCGTTTTCTTTCAACGGATGATATTACCGACAGGCTCGTTAAAAAAGATCCGGCGCTCATGCTGATCGATGTAAGGCCTGCGACTCAGTTTTCAGCGTTTTCGATTCCCGGTGCCGTAAATTTCCCTATTGACTCCCTGCTTACAGCATCCATACAGGATATGTTGAATCAAAAAGAAATGGATAAGGTTTTCTTCTCGAGTTCCGACCTTACTTCCGACCAGGCCTGGATCATCTGTAAAAGGATGGGATTGAAAAGGATATATGTTCTCGAAGGAGGAGTTAATAAATGGTTTAATACCATAGTAAAAGCTGTAAAACCTGCCGAAACAGCTCCGGCTGAAGCTATGGAGCTTTATCAGTTCCGGATGGCAGCCTGTCAGCATTTCTTTGGTAGCCGCGAAATGGGTGCAAATCCGGTTGCAACAGCTGAAAAGAAAGAAGTACGTGTTGTTAAAAAAGCATCCGGAGATAAAACGGGTGGCGGTTGTTAATTAAACCTGAAAAATACAGAATAAAATGGAAGAACTAAATAAAACCAACAGACTCACCATACTGGTTGTTGCTTTTGTGCTGGTAATAATTGTGGGGTTGATCACCCTTAGAAGACCTGATGTTAAATATACACTCTCGCCTGCCGAAAGTCTTGGCTTACTTAATGATGCGGCTTTGGTTGTTACACCCGATCAGGCTTTGACACTTATGAACGATAGTGGCGGGAAGACTGTTTTTATCGATGTACGGAATTCAGTAGCTTTCGAAAGGAGTCATGTTAAAAACGCAATTAATATTCCTGTGCGCGAGTTATTTGCGCCAAAAAGCAAATCTGCATTTCGTGAAATTGAAAAAGCCGGGCAAATAGCTGTTTTATATGGGGAAACCCAACAGCAGGCTAATGGCCCCTGGTTGATGCTCCGGCAAACCGGCTATAAAAATGTTTTGATGTTTACAGGCCGTTATGCCCAGCTTGAAAGAAATCTGGCTGATTCACTTTTGAAGCTCTTACCGCAGTTCAGCGAAACTCCACAAATCGATACAGCTGCACTTAAATCTATCTCAGCGTCAGCCGGAATATCCCCTGATGTTGCTAAAACAGAAAAGAAAGCGGTTGCTCCGGTTAAAAAGACAGGTTCTTCAGGCGGAGGTTGTTGATATCTGAATTCGAAAATATTTGAAAAGGCTGCCTGATGGCGGCCTTTTTGTCTTTAACGATTGTATGTTTTACGGCTTTTCTATCGCAAAATTTTCAACTTCCATAACTTCTCCGGCCTGCAAATCGCCAAGCAGAATATTGCCGATCCTCACTCTTACCAGCCGCAATGTTGGGAAGCCGGCTGCCGCAGTCATTTTTCGGACCTGCCGGAATTTCCCTTCGGTTAAGGTGATCGAAACCCAGCTTGTAGGGCCATGCCGCTCGTCCCTGATTTTTCGGGTACGGGGTGCAAATTCAGGATCGCTTTCCAACCGGAAAACTTTGCAAGGCTTTGTGATGTATTTAACGTCGCGAATCCCAATTTCAACACCTTGCCTGAGCTGTTCGATGGCTTCCTCATCTATCAATCCATCCACCTGGGCATAATATTCTTTCTCGGTATTCCGGCTTCTGATTTGTTCGCTCACTACACCATCAGTTGTAAGTAAAAGCAATCCTTCACTTTGCTCATCAAGGCGGCCGATAGCCATAGTTCCTTCAGGGAAATCGTATAACTGACCCACAAGCTTTTTTTTAGGCAGTTCACAAACGAACTGGCAAAGATAGCCATAGGGTTTATGATGGATAAAGTGACGATGTTCCGGCATATTAAAATAGTCTGATTTATGGGTGTTATTTCAAAATAGGGTGAAATGCCTTGTATTGCAATGAATCCTGTTTTACGTAGCACTTCTCTTCATGTTGCTATGCAGAGTTCAATTCAAAGTCTTATCGAATGCAGTTCCCACAATTTTACAGCAAAGATTATACTTTAATTCCAGGTTTGCACCGGGTATCTGTTAATTAGTAGGCATTCCGGGAATGAAATTTCTGTAAGCTATACATAAGGGGAAGTTGTACTGAAAGGAAAAATAGAAATGACATTATATAGGTTATGGCTTGTGATACACAAGCGGACCAATGGCTGAATGAAACTTCTGATGTCAGCCCTTAGCCATTCAATTTTATTAAAGTTATAATAACTGTAAAGCTGGAAATCAGATATAAGATAAGCAAGGGGCCTTAAGGGGTATTTTAATTTAACATTTATTTAGAATGCTTGATAATATTCCTATTTTTGTGAATGCATCTTTAATAATTTTATATCAAAGTTTTCTGCTTGTAAAGTATATCGTTCCGGGCTACTTTATACAGTAATTGTTTCAGATCTGCTAACTTGTTCTGACTTTGCCTAACCAATAAAATCACGATCAAATGAATAAGGTAATTGCTTTTTTATGTTTTTTCCTTTTAGGTTCAACACTGATTTTTGCCCAAACCCGGACCGTTACCGGCATGGTAACTGCAGCCGACGATGGGCTGCCATTACCTGGGGTTACCATACTCATTAAAGGGACTGTCCAGGGTACAACAACCGCTGTTGATGGGAAATATAAGCTTCCCGGTGTTACATCAGCAACAGTCATAACGTATAGCTTTATTGGTTTTACACCTGTTGATATTTCGGTAGGGAATCAGCAGGTAATTGATGTAAGCCTGAAGTCGGAAGCTCAAAAACTCCAGGAATTTGTGGTAACAGCTCTGGGGGTAAAGCGCGAAAAACGCGAAATAGGGTACTCTTCCGAAAAACTCAATACCAACGAAATCACACGATCCAGTACGGCTAACGTTATCGGAGCAATAGCCGGCCGATCGGCAGGTGTGCTTGTTTCGCAGGGCGATGGAGTCGAGGGCGGTTCCACCCGTATTGTAATCAGAGGAAACAACAACCTTGCTAAAAACAATCAGCCGCTTATTGTTGTCGACAATGTGCCAATGGATAATGTTTCGGGTCTCAGTAGTGTTGGCCGGGGTGTTGACTGGGGGAATGGTATCTCCGACCTGAATGCTTTTGATATTGAGGAATGCACCGTTCTGAAAGGCGGCGCTGCTTCAGCACTTTATGGAGAGAGGGGAGCCAACGGTGTTATACTCATCACTACCAAACGAGGTAAAAAGCAAAATGGAATTGGAATAGCCTACAATTTTGACAACAAATTTATTCATCCATACATGTACCGGGATGTACAAAACAAGTATGGTGCAGGCGGACCTGTTGCTTTAACTGAACCGGGCTTCCCGGTTGATTCTGACGGAACCTTGCTGTATCCGGGCATTTATAGTAATGATAATCTGATACTGAACCAGCAGGGAGCAACCTCAACTACTTCCGAGCAGTTCGGTTATTATGGTTCGGCAGTTTCATGGGGGCCTGAAATGAAAGGCCAGTCTGTTAAATGGTGGGATGGCGAAATGCGGAATTATTCGCCCCAACCCGACAATCTGTCAATGCCATTCAGAGATGGAAATACCCAAACGCATAATGTTTCGATTCAGGGAGGTTCCGATAAAGGGACACTGCGTTTGTCTTTCACACGGCAGGATCACAAACCCATTATCAGCAACAGCAACTATAACCGTACCACCATCAATCTGGGTTCCACAATCAGGATTTCGGATAAACTCAGGGCTGATGTTGCATTGACCTATGTTAAGTTTAAACGATTAAACAGTCCGATGATAGGCGAGGACGGCAACTCATTCAGTAAAGGACTGCTTTATTCGTGGCCGCGAAGTTACCAGGGCGAAGATGTACAGAGCTATCAGCTGGAAGACGGAACTCAGAATAAATTTTTAGGCTATCCGTACATGTATATCGATCAGAATATCTGGTGGAATTTCTACAATAATAACACCTGGCAGGACAGAGATAAATATACCGGTTCCGTAGCGCTTATGTATGATATTACACCCTGGTTGAATGCAACCGGGCGTGTTGGCCGTGATTATACTATCGAACAATTTGTTTCAAAAAATAAACCTATTGATTTTATCGGATTAAAAAATGGTGGTTACTCCAATAGCCTTTCGCGGGCCAGCAGCGATAACTTCGACTTCCTGCTGGCGGCCAGCAAAAATGGAATTTTAGGCTCAAAATTTGATGCAAGGTTCACTGTTGGAGCCAGCCGTTGGAATTATGATACATACGGCATTGCGGGCCGATCAGGTAAATGGTATTACCCGAATATGTATACTTTCTTTAATTATACCGAAACTACATTTGCCACCGATGAAAATGGCAATCCCATTGTAGGCGTTTTAGGTAATTCCTTATCTGAGGTTGTTGCTACCGAATCTATACTGCGTCAGCGGACAAACTCAGTTTACTCATATCTGAATCTTTCGTACAATAATTATCTTTTCGTTGAGCTTACCCGACGAACAGATTGGTCATCAACCATTCCATTGCCTTATTCTTACCCTTCAGTATCAGTCAGTTTTATACCAACCGAAGCTTTTAACACCCGGGATAAATTGCCCTGGCTGTATTTTCTGAAACTCAGGGGAGGTATAGCCCGAACCGCAACCAGCCCTCTTCCTTACCAGAATAATTTTTACTACAAAACTACCCTGTTCAGTGGCCAGCAATTGTCGACGTTGCCTGATGTAATTCCTCCCTATAAATTAAAACCACAGTTTGTAAGCGGTTACGAAGCCGGTTTTAATCTGGGATTATTCAAAAGCAGGATTGATATTGATTTTACCTGGTACTACAAGCATTCCACCGATCAGATATTGGACCTGCCTTTACCTGTTAGCTCCGGTGCCGGCAAAATTACCATTAACGAAGGTGAACTCTCCAATAAAGGAATTGAGTTTATTATTAACACAGTTCCTGTTCAAACCAAACAACTTGTGGTTAAGGCAGGATTGAATTTTTCGCGTAACCGTAATTACATCCTGAGCCTCGGAGGGTATTCCGATTCCTATCCACTCGCTGATATTTGGGGGCTGAACGGGCCGGCCATGGACCTTTACGAAGGCTCAGAATACGGAACCCTCAGCGGGTATGATTATATTTATGATAAAAACGGAAACCGAACCCTTAACGACGAAGGAACAAAATACCTGATCACTGATACACGGGTACCTATTGGAAATGCTTCCCCTAAGTTTCTGGCCGGTATGAATGCTGAAGTGCTGTATAAAAACTTCAGGTTAGGTGCACTGGTTGATACCAAATGGGGAGGTGATATATATTGCGGCTCCTATGTAATAGGACTGCAAACAGGACAAAGTCCGTCGACCTTGCTTGAACGCGATGGTGGTGGATTGCCCTATACCGATCCTGAGGGGAACACACGCAATGTGGGAGTTATTCTGGATGGTGTTCATGCCGATGGAACACCAAATACAACGGTAGTGCATTATTTTTACAAATACCTTCCGAATGCAGGTGGCTGGGGACATTTTGTATCAACACCAGGTATTGTCGAAAATACATGGGTGAAAATGCGGGAAATTTCGTTAAGCTATACCTTGCCTGAAACCATTCTGAAACGGATCAGGGTTTTTCAATCGCTGACATTCTCCGTTGTGGGCCGCGACCTGTTCTACATTTATAAAACACTGCCCGATAATATAAATCCTGAAGGAATAATGGGATCGGGCAATGCACAGGGATTTGAATGGGCTGCTTTTCCTGCCACACGTTCCTTTAACATTGGAGCAAATGTTGTATTCTAACGAAATATGTACCGGATCAAATTTATAGTTTCAAAAGTTTTTAAGAATAGAGTCATGAGATTGAAAACAATACTTTCACTAATTATACTCGCCGTGGTTCTTGTATCGTGTACAAAGGATTTCGACACGATAAACACCAATCCGCAAGGGTTTACAAATGCTACTGATGGCGCCTTGTTTAATGGCGTTATCAAATCACTCTTACCCGGCTGGAACGAGCAGTTTTATATCAACAACGAAGTGCTTTACGGACAAACCCAGCTTGCAGCACTTACCCAGTCAGCCTGGGGTAATTATCCCCTTGGCACCGAAGATATATGGAGTAATTATTACAAAATCATGCCTTCAGTAAGGGAATTGCAGAAACGCTTCGACAGTTATCAGGAATCGCCTGCCGTTACAAATATGAAAGCTATACTGAAAATAACAGTGGCCTATAAAACATTTAAGGTAACTGATCTTTTTGGTGATATTCCTTACTCAGAAGCAGGTTTCGGATACCAGGACATCACATTGCTGCATCCCCGGTACGATACACAACGCGATATTTATTTATCCCTGCTCGGCGACTTAAAATGGGCTGCTGATTCCATAAAGCCCGATGCAACTTCCGCCGAACCATTTACTACTTTTTCTTCCTTCGATCTGATATTTGATGGCAATCTGCTTATGTGGCAAAAACTTGCAAATTCTCTCAGGTTGCGGTATGCTTTGCGCATGGCTGAAAAGGAGCCGGAAATTGCCGGTGGTATAATAAAAGAGATTATTGAAAATAATTTACCTGTATTACAGGGCTATGATTTTACTTCGCCAGTGCTCGAAAGTGCAAGTCTGGTCCCTATTCAGAATTCGGTAGATTTAGGTATAAGCTGGACTTTCCGCGAGCATAAAAACCTGTGTATGGGTTCGAATATCTGGCATCAGTTTTCCACAAACGACGAGCCTGATGGAAGCGGTATTTTTGATCCCCGGGTTTACATCTTCTTTGAGGGCGATGAAAACAACAGCTGGAAACCTTTTCCTCAGCTACCCGATGCAAATACACCCCTGGCAACCGGAACTCCTTATGGATCGCACCGCGATGACCAAAGTAACTATTCAGTAAAAAACAATGTTAATTACTCGCCCTTTAATTTCTTTATTATTGGCGATGCCAACTATATGCCGGTAATTCTCATGACAGGAGCCGAAGTTCATTTTATCAAGGCTGAAGCCTATTTCAGAGGAATTGGGGTAAATATGGATAAAGGTGAAGCTGACAATGAATATATGAATGGGATGATTTCTTCCATTGAATGGTGGCAGGCTGTATCCAAAAAATTGCAATTGCCGGTATCAGGATTAACTTTTCCTCAAAAAATTACGATACCGGATAATTTAAATGCCAACTCAGTAATGAATCAGTTTGGCTCATGGAATGCCACTACCGAAGAACAGAAACTGGATTTTATCCGTGCTCAGCGGTGGATTGACTCCTTCCGCCAGCCGTGGGAGGCATATGCTGAAGCCCGCCGTACCGGAGCAACACCTCACGAAGGCAATAGCATAGCTCATTACCGCTTTCCATACCCGCAATCGGAAATACAATACAACCTCGGGAATTGTGAACAAGCTAAAGCCCGACAAGGTGGTGATAGTCCCGAAGTAAAACTGTGGTGGATTCCATAGAAATTAGATTCAGAACCTTTTACATCAATTTAATAACCCCAAAATCTATAATAAAATGAAACAATTCTACTCCAAATCAAGGGTCATCCTGGTGCTGATGGTACTGGCCGCATCCTCCGGATTAAAAGGCCAGACGAACCAGTACCTGCATTTCGACAAGGTCGATGATCATGTAATACTCGAAAATGGTTCACAGTATGTAGCCAATAAGCCTGGTATGACCATAGCCGGATGGTTTTATGAAGACGCGTTAAGCTATGGACAGGGAATAATGGGCTTTCGCGGATCGCAGGGTTTTTATATGATCGAATTGGCCGATGGTAAAATCGAATGCAGGTTTATAAATTCAGCCAATGTGCTTTTCGAATTTGTTGCCCCGGCTAATACAATCATCCCACAGATATGGCAGCATTTTGCCTGGGTGTACGATGGCGCAGCAATTAAGCTATACGTAAATGGAACTTTAAAGGGACAGAAAGCTGCCAGTGGAAGCTTTACGGCTACCGATATACCTTTTGCAATAGGCAGAAGTATTGCCGGTGGTGGGCTAAATTTCTACTGGGGTGGCCGTATCGACGAAGTTTCAGTCTGGTCAAAGGCGCTTACCCAGGCCGAAATACAGGACATGAAAGCAAATGAACTTACAGGTGCTGAGGCAGGTTTGCAGATGTACTACAAATTTAACCAGGGCGTACCCGGAGGTAATAATACATCCATTACCAAACTCACTTCAAAAGTCTTTTCTCCTGATCGCGACGGCGATCTGTTGAATTTTGCTATGGTTGGTCCGACATCCAATTTCAACGGCACCCTCGATACCACTTATCAGGCAATTTCCTTCGCACAGATTCCGAATAAGCTCAATACAGATGTTCCTTTTAATATCGAAGCTACTGCTACTTCCGGATTAGATGTTATTTTCAATATTCTTTCCGGCCCGGCTTCTATAGCAGGGAATACCATTACTTTAACCGGCGATACCGGATTAGTTGTTGTTGAAGCTACCCAGCCGGGTAACGGCCAGTATAATGCTGCCGATCCAGTTATACAACGATTCCTGGTTCTTAACCCTAACTGGCATGTCCCTGTAATCGACCCCCGTAATCCGCTTGCCGGAGATGTGTATGTGCCTTCCTTATCACAAATACAGCTGGCTGCAATTTCCACTATTGCTTATCCTGAATTATTTTCGGTTGCAGGACTTCAGTTCAGGGTGAACGGGCAGACTATTGAAGCTCAGAACTTCTGGAACGGTCATTTCACTGCATGGTGGACACCACCTGGCTATGGAAGCTACACCATTGAAATACTTTCGGCCAATAATTTCGGAGCAATAGCTACTAAAGCCGTAAACATTAATATTATACCTGGTGCAACAGCGCTTTCAGTTGATGCTTTTAAAGATATCTGGCTTAGTCCGGCTGTAAGTACAGCAACGGCTGAGGCTGAACTGCCATCATACCTGGGCGCTTTTGATAAAATTACAGCCACCTTAACAGTGCATTGCCCTCCTGGCGGATGTGGCGCATGGGACAGGGTTGCCAGTGTTGATGCCCAGGACCACGAAGGGAAATGGTTCCAGATTATAAAATACATTACTCCTTATGGCGTGGCTTGTTCGCACGATATTGATCTGACCGATTATATGTCGATACTGCAGGGCAAAGTGCGTTTCAGGGTGAATTGCAGTACACTCGATAATGGTTTTATGTATGACTTATCTTTTGATTATCGCCAGGGTACACCAGCTCACAAATACAGCACGGTAAAAGAAGTCTGGAAAGATTATTATCCTTTTGGAGACTATGCAAATCCGCAGCCCGTCGATACATTCAATTATACCTATCCTGATAATGCAGTAGCTTCAAAACTTAAACTGGTATCTACCGGGCATGGCTGGGGCGACCTCAATACAGGCAATGCCGCTGAATTCTATAATGCTACGCATAACATTTGGGTAAACGGTGTTAAGACCTTCACACAGCACAACTGGACCGACTGTAATCCTAACCCTGATGCTTGTCAGCCACAAAACGGAACCTGGTATTACGACCGTGCAGGCTGGTGCCCGGGTTCCATTGCCAAATGGTTCGATTTTGACATGGATGGTTTTGTTCAGGGCCGCGATATTGAACTCCGGTATGTGTTTTATGAACAATACATGGATCAATGCCATCCGAATAATCCTGCCTGCGTTACAGGAGTTACCTGCACCAACTGCGATGACGGATTTAACCCGGCACTTGATGTTGCATGTAACCTGGTTACATTTTCGGATAGTCCGATCATTATCGTAGGTGGGAAAGAGTATATTCCTACATCATCCGTACTCAATGTTTTTCCTAATCCTACAAGTGGAAAATTTGAGGTTTCTCTTATTTCGCAGGCTTCAATCCGCATGGCTAATATCATGATTTATGATAATACAGGCCGGCCGGTTACTCAAATGGAGTGGGATGGCCAGAAATTAAATCTCGACCTGACTTCGCACTCTAAAGGAATTTATCTGTTGAAAGTGGTTACTCCAGATTGGACAGAAATGAAAAAAATCATTCTGAAATAAAATTCTATATCATCCTGAAACTGTTTGATAAACCCTCTTTTCGCTAAAGAAAAGGGGGTTTGTTCTATATGCATGCTACTGTTATATTATCCGGCATATATATTAAACCAAATAAAATTTTGTAAGGATGCCAGCCATGTATATAATTCAGCATTTTAAAAGTGCTGTTGTACTTTCTTTGTATCCTGCCGGCAGAGTATCTTGGTTTTAAATGTATTATGTTGTATATTTGTGAATAGTATACTAAATCCTGATGGAAGTTGTGTGCTGATAATTTTGTAAACATTAGCACTGGAGAACTCTGACGATGAGGAAACAATTCTCCTGGAATGTAGCCTGCATACGCTGGTCGAAATTCTGCTCATCATTCTGAATAGCTTGAATCCACATGGATTTCCTGCTCGTAAACTCATAAAAACTCATTCCTTTTCTTAACATATCATTTTCAGATGACTTTATTTTGTAATAAAGAATTTGATAATGAATGGTTTGAATAGCTGTCCTGTAATGTTCCCCAAAATTATGGAAAGCATTTTAGGATGGTTAAGGCTTCGGAGAAAAGTAAACCACTGAAGCAATGGTTTCCCGAAGTTGTCAGAATAACTCAAATGAATCAATCGCTGTTTATTGAGTTATTTGGTTGAAATCAATCCTTACCGCAACAAAAGATTGTTGTGGTAACCTCTTCAGAGGAATACCCTGTCATACGTGGTAAGTTCTGGGTCCGACATGAATGAATTCCGAATTCAGAAAATCTTACAATAAAATTTAATTTCAGGTTTGTGCGGATTGCCGGGAATTAAAATTCTCTGGTAATCGAGGATAAGTAAAGCAAGTTGGTCCTGTAAGCGGATCATAAATCTGTTAGCCATCTTAATATCAAAGATTGAATCCTTAATTCTAAAAGCGAAAACTTATGAAAGAATATAAAATACTTCTAGTAGAATACCTTTCAACAGAAGCGAACCTTACGAAACGCGAAATTGAAAAGGTATTGGAAAACTGTCAGATCAGCATTGTTGAAACCAGGCAGGACTGCGAGGACCAATTGACTAAATTTAAACCTGACCTGGTGATCACAACTTTTAAACTGCCTACTTTTAATGCGCTGACAGTGTTGCAGATTACAAAGAGAATATCACCTCATACTCCGGTTATTGTTTTTTCCGGTAAACTGGATGATGAAACAATTGTTACTTGTATGAAATCCGGTGCATCCGATTGTATCAATAAATCAAACATTAAGAAATTAGGTAAGAGTATTGTCACCGTGCTCGAACAAGTACAGAAGAAAAGAGAAAATACACGAGATACCGAAACCCTGCAATCTGATCTGGAGAGATACAGTAATATCTTTATTAATAATCCTCAGCCCATGTATATCTTCGATCTCGAAAACCTGACTTTTCTGGAAGTGAACCATGCCACAACAGAGCTATACGGATATACGGCAAACGAATTTCAATCCATGACTCTGAAGGATATCAGCCCCGTTGGCAGCATCCCATCTGTGTTGAAAGGAACTAAGACTCAACCGACCTATCACCAGCCTGTAAATTGGTGGAACCTCAAAAATAACGGGGAAACCATACATGTGGAAATTATATTTTCTGCAATCGATTACAAGAACCGAAAAGCATGCTTTGTTCAGGTAAACGATGTAACTGAACGTAAAAAAGCATGGGATGCTTTAACATTAAGTGAAGAAAAATATCGGACACTTTTCGAAAATATACAGGATGTCTTTTTTCAAACGGATCTGGAAGGCACAATCTACGAAATAAGCCCCTCGGTTAATCAGTACCTTGGCTACAACAGAACGGTGTTAATCGGCAATTCAGTTTCCGAATTGTATTGTGATATGAAGGAACGCGAATTAATGATAAAGGCATTATTGGAAAACGGGGAAGTTCAGTCATTTAAAATCAGGTTGAAGACCAATACGGGTAAGATTAAAAATGCTTCAATTAATGCAAGGCTTATATACGATTCGGAGGGCAGACCTGACCTGGTTGTAGGTTCAATCCGCGACATGTCCGAAGGCATTGAAGTAGTTGAAACCTTGCGAAAGAATGAGGAAAAATATCGGAAATTATTCGAAAATCATACAGCTGTTAAGCTTATTATCGATCCGGATACACAACAAATTATCGATTCGAATCATTCAGCCTCCCAGTTTTATGGCTGGACTAAAGAAGAGCTGAAAAGATTGAAAATAGGAGATATTAATACAACAACACCTGATGACCTGACCACATTGATTGCAAAAATCTGGACTCTGGGAAACCTTCATTACGAAGCAAAGCATCGTTGTAAAAATGGCGCAGTAAAGGATGTTGAGATTTTTGTCAGTAAAATTGTAATTTCCGGCAAAGATTACCTCTACTCAATAGTTCATGATATTACAGGCAGAAAAGAAACCGAGCAGCGGACTTCAATTTTAAGTAAATCAATCGAGCAAAGCCCTGTAGGTATTATGGTCACGGATCCTGAAGGTGGAATTGAATACATTAATCCAAAGTATACTGTTATAACCGGGTATAACCTCGATGAAATTATAGGGAAAAACCATTGGTTCCTGTATTCAGGCAAACAATCGGGAGAGAAATACAGGGAAATGTGGAAAACAGTTCAGTCGGGAAAGGAATGGGTTGGTGAATTTTCCTCCTACAGGAAAAACGGGGAAAGTTATTGGGAAAATATTAATGTCTCTCCTCTGTTAAACGACAAGCGGAAAGTAACTCATGTAATAGTGCTTATTGAGGATACCACTCAAAGGCATAAATTACAGGAGGCACTCCTTACCGCTAAAGAGAGGGCTGAAACGGTTGATAAGATGAAATCGGAATTTCTCAACAACGTTTCGAACGAAGTAAGAACTCCTCTTAATGGAATAGTAGGATTTACGGAAATGCTTGTGAATCCTGGATTTACCGAAGAGAATAAACTCAATTTTATTGAAATCATTAAAAAAAGCAGTGCCCGCCTTCTTAACACCATTACTGGGTATACTGATATTTCGATGATAGTTTCAGGAAACACAAAAGTGTATAAGAGGCAGTTCCCTGTCAATCCGGTTTTAGATGAAGTCAAGACTGAGTTTAACGAAGCATGCACTACTCTGGGTTTGAAATTAACTGTACAGCGACTGGAAACCCCAGTTGGCGTTCAGCTGAATACTGATCCTGATATACTGCATAAAATCCTGATTCAACTCATAAGTAATTCGGTAAAATATACTACAAAAGGCTTCATTGAATTTGGATTAAGAATAAGGAATAATTCACCTGAGTTTTTTGTAACCGATACCGGTTGTGGTATAGAAAGCGATAGAATTAAATCGATTGTGGAGTACTTCACAAAGACGGATACAACAGCCACACTTGTTACCGATGGTAGCGGTTTAGGATTATCCATAGCACGGGGATTAGTTAAATTATTAGGTGGCGATATCACTGTTG
This sequence comes from uncultured Bacteroidales bacterium, assembly GCA_903822525.1. Classification (GTDB taxonomy): domain Bacteria; phylum Bacteroidota; class Bacteroidia; order Bacteroidales; family UBA4417; genus UBA4417. The sequence goes on from CAIJPI010000274.1 coordinate 19,002, forward strand.
AATCAACACTTCATAAAGGAACAACCTTCCGTTTTACATTACCCGCCGTTACGGTTGTTCCAACAGTTGTGGAAGAAGAAACAAAGAAAAAGCAACTGAGAGTAACAAAAAATCCGGTGATCCTGGTTGCTGAAGACGATGATTATAATTATAAATTCATCGAAACTGTCCTGAACAGAGCTGATTTTAAGGTGGTAAGAGCCGAAAACGGATTGGAAGCTGTAAATATTTGTCATGAAAATCCGAATGTAAACCTGGTACTGATGGATTTAAAAATGCCGGTTATGGGCGGAATTGAAGCTACCCGGCAGATCAAGAGCTTCCTGCCTGCTTTACCGGTTATTGCTTTGACTGCCTATGTTACCTCTGAAAATGAAAATGAGGCATTTCTATCCGGATGTAAGGAATTTATTTCTAAACCGGTTGATCGGGCACATTTGCTGACAACAGTCGGTAATTCACTTGGGAACTAAGGATACTGAGGTAGAATATGGTCCTTAAGTATTCCGTTATTCCTTTATAATCATGTAATATGTAATGAAAGCTCTCCGGCAGGAGAGCTTTTTACTATAATTGGACCAGGTTCATGTTTCAAAATGCAATTGTTTCCATGTAGAAAATGGCAAAGAAAAAGCGTTTATTTATCCCTGACAGGCAGGGTAAATAAACGCTTTTTTATATGCAACTGATTGTATTGATCAGGTGCCTAATGGCTTATAAATTATCAGCCAATGCTTTGCCTGGTTTGAATTTGGCAACTGTTTTAGCCTTAATAGTCAACGCTTCACCTGTTTTAGGGTTGCGTCCTGTTCTGGCTTCTCTGGTAGTTACTGAAAATGAGCCAAAACCTAAAATTTCAACGCGTTTTCCTTCTTTAAGAGCTCCGGCTACTGTTTCATGATAGCAATCAATTGCTGTTTTAGCCTGAACTTTTGTTAAACCTGCAGCTGTGGCTACGATTTCAATTAAATCAGATTTGTTCATGGTGTTTTTTTTAAAATTGTTGTTAATGAATCTAGATAATTTGCGATGACAAAGAAAAATATCCCCTGGCATCTTCAATGAATTGCTTTTTTGATATTTCAGAACAAATGCATTTAAACAATGTTCGCATTGTTCCAGTTATCCCGATTTTGAAATGTACTAAATATCGTCGCTAATGTACGAAATATTACAATTATTACCGAGGGCGTCTAACTTTTTTTTCAATAATTTTTTACCACAATTTTGCATGGTTAGAATAAAAGGAAAATTATGGGAAAGCTTAAAATTCTGCTGACCTCAGGAACTTGCCTGGACAGTTTATTTTCGTTCTGGTATAGTTTGCAATCAGTCCAGATGCCTAAATGATAAACGGCCTTGCAGTACCCCTAATAAGTACTCCATAATTAAAATGAATTTTCTAAATAATATAACATATGTCACATATATACAAGATGTTACATTGGTTTTACTTCGTATTTCTTACATCGATTTCTATGACCTGGAACACAAAAGTATCCCTGCCTGATTTTATTTAGTTTGTTTGGGTTGAACCCCAAAATACAATGCTGATCGGAAACTGTAAAGAGTAGTAAATGTTTAACAACAATACAGCGCAGCTTAACTAATTACTCAGGGAACATGCTATTGCCGTTGTAATAACAAAGATGTACTGTTAATATCTTTTGCCAATTTGATGGTCGGAAAGCAGTTAGAATTTACTTTTTTCAAAGATTTTTGGGCCTAGAAAAATTATTTACTTATTCTCAGCATTGATAATGTGCCGGTAAAACAGTCAGCCTTTATTTTAAAAATCCGGCGTTGTGCCATCACTTAATCTTCGTAAAAAAGGCTTGTTGCATTTAATTGTAATAATTAAGCTGTTAAAAGAGACTATCTTGCCAGGCTTAAAATCTGTGTAAGGGCTTCAAATAAAATTCCCTAAATTTGCCGTTCACATTTTTTCTACTGTTGGCAATGTTGAAAAAGAAAAGAAAAGCTAAGAAGGATGATTCCGAAAAGGAAATGTCTTTCTGGGATCACCTCACTGAGTTACGCAAACGGCTGATGCGTATGATTTTGGCATGGCTGGTAATGACAGTTGTGGCTTTTGTTAACAGTCGTTTTATTTTTGATAAAATACTCCTGGCTCCAAAAGATACCTCCTTCGTTACTTACAAATGGTTATGTAAACTTGGTGCCTTGATTCATGTTGACAGTCTCTGCCTGCCTCCCATGTCGCTTTCTATTATTAATCTTAACTTATCCGGTCAGTTTATGACCGACATGACAGTTTCGATGTTCGCTGGACTGATACTTGGCTCTCCTTTTATTATTTACCAGTTATGGCAGTTCGTAATGCCGGCTTTATATGTAAAAGAACGTCGTTATGCCCGACAGGCAGTATTCGTAATGTCATTTCTGTTTATGGTTGGCGTTTTGTTTAGCTATTATTTAATGGTTCCCTGGACGCTTAATTTCCTGGGCACATACCAGGTAAGTTCATTGGTAGCCAACCAGATATCACTCTCTTCCTATATAAGCACGGTCACCTCTACGATTCTTTCGGTAGGAGTTGTTTTCGAATTACCTGTTGTTGTGTATGTACTTGCAAAAATTGGGATCATTACGGCTGATTTCCTTAAGAAAAATCGCAAATATGCGTTTGTAATTATCCTTATTGTGGCAGCAATCATAACGCCTCCCGATGTTTTCAGCCAATTAATCGTCACTATTCCTTTATACAGCCTTTATGAGATTAGTATTGTGGTGGCCAAACGGGTTGCTCCTGTTACCGAACCTGAAGGTGATCTGGATGAAGATGATGAAGAATAACCTGATTTCCTGTTTATCGTAGGCTGGCATAATCTGCAATCGCCTTACTGCCATTATTATGTATAATAGATTTTGTGCTCTATCAGCAATAGGTGCTTAGCTCAATTATTCGATTCCTACATGTGGTTTCTTCCTGTTGTTTTAATTACTTTACATTAGCTTCCTCCAAATTATAAATTACGGATAAATAATTTAACCGGATTGCTGTTGTTCAGTATAGCCGGCAATAGTGACCTTTGTGCCTGACATAATACTCTTCATTTGTAACCTGTATTCAAACCTTGCGTCAGATGCTTAAACAATAATTTTAAAGCTCAAAATCATGGAAAAGAATAAACGTTTGTATCGTTCAGCTAAGAGCAAAGTATTTGGAGGCGTTGCCGGTGGTATAGCTGAATATTTTGACATTGACCCAATAATTATCAGGTTGCTCTTCGTAATCATTGCCTTTGCAGGTGGTGGAGGTGCCATTGTATACCTCATATTGTGGATTGCTCTGCCTCTGGAGCCCCTTACCCTTAACCCATTTACTATGAATATGGGTTCAGGCGAGCCTTTCAGCGGGGAGAAACATGAAGATAAATCGGCCGCCGATCCTTCCACGGGCGATTCCAATCCTTACACCGTTCCTGATAAAGCAGAAAACCGCAACGGGCTCATTGGAGGAATAGTTCTTATTACATTGGGGCTCATCTTCCTGGCAAACAGGTTTATCCCAAATATTAACTTCAGCGACCTTTGGCCTCTTGGGCTGGTTGTATTAGGAGGGGTACTGATTGCTACCAGTATAGCCGAACGTAAAAAAGGCAAAAATGAATAAGGTTAATTCCTGGAATTAAAATAATTTTTATACATACAAAAACCTAATACTATGAGCTATCGTAAAATATTCTGGGGACTACTTCTGGTGATGATAGGTGTCCTCTTTATCCTCAAAAATACAGGAGTGCTTTTTTTTAGCTGGCATACCATGTGGCAGCTTTGGCCTGTAATTCTAATACTTTGGGGGATTTCGCTAATACCTGTTAAGGACTGGATTAAACTGGTGCTTTCGTTGCTTACCGTGCTTGTCACATTTTTTGCCATGCAACACTATGGCCCCAAGGACAAGCATAATTGGAACTTCGAATGGAATGACAGGAATAACAACGATGATGAGGAAAGTGTCACGACCTATAACAAAGTGATGTCCGAAGATTTTGATTCACTCACTAAGTTTGCTAACCTGAAACTTAATATTGGTGTAGGTAATTTTAAAATAAAGGATACGACAAACCTGCTGATTGAAGTAAAACACGATAACGACAATGCAAATTACTCCATGACTGCGAAAACAGAAGACAGTCTTTCAATAATTGATCTCTCGCTCGAAAAAGGAGAATTCAATAATGGGAATATTCGCAATAATGTGGTGATGAAACTCAATCCAAACCCTATATGGGATTTAGATCTCAATGTAGGTGCTGCTGAAGTTGATTTTGATCTTTCAGGTTTTAAAACCCGCAACCTTAAAATACAGGGGGGAGCATCAGACATTGAGTTGAAATTAGGCGCTGCACTTCCGCTCACAGAGGTGAAACTGGAAGCAGGAGCCGCATCCATTACAATCAGGGTACCTGAAAGCGCAGGATGTGAAATTATTTCCAACACATTTATGGCCAGTAAGGACTTTAGCGGCTTTACCAAAATAGGTAAACAACAATATCAGACACCTAATTTTGCTACCAGCACCAACAAAATAAAAATTGATCTTCAGGCAGGCGTGGCAAGCGTTAACGTTGAAAGATATTAGTCAGCAGCTGAAATTTGCCAATTCAGCATTTGCTCAATCTGTTGAAGGGGAAAAGACACGGATTTATACAGCAGCTGTTGGTTAAATAATAGATTGTTATTCGGCCACCGGAAACTTGCAATCTCTTTCGAGAAAACCACTTAGCAGATAACATAATTCTTCCGGGGCGTCCGCATGAACCCAATGCGTGGCCCCGGAAATTGTTTTTATAATGGCTTCAGGAAATAAATTTGTAATCAGCGGGCTATCCTCATCAGGAATATAATCTGATTTTCCTCCTCTTATAAAAAGGCAAGGTCCTGGGTATTTGTTTTCGCTGCTGATCCCATCAAAAAGAAGATCCATACTTTGATTTATTGCTTCAAGGTTGAGGCGCCACGCTAATTTTCCCGGAAATTTGTAATACAGGTTTTTCATTATAAACATCCGGATACGCGTATCCGAAATCCGCGAATCAAGTATTTTCTCTACTTCGCCACGGCTTGTTATTTTTTCAATATCAATGTTCAGCATCTGGCTTATCACCTGCGTATGTGTAATACGCTCAGCGTATTTGCGCGGACTAATGTCAATAATCACCATTTTCTTGACTTTCTCCGTATTTTCGAGTGCATAAGCCATAGCTACCTTGCCTCCCATCGAATGGCCTATAAGTACAGGGTTCTCGATTTGATGCTCATCGATAAATTCAGCCAGGTCGTTGCACATTGCCGGAAAACTGTGTAATGATGCATGTGGCGATTGCCCGTGATTTCGAAGGTCAGGGATGTAAACATGGAACTGGTCGGAAATGCGCCGTCCTACAGTAACCCAGTTATCGCTCTGCCCGAAAAGGCCGTGCAATATTATTACCGGCTGCCCCTGGCCGGATTCGCGGTAAAAAAGTTTCATATAACAGGAAGAGAGAATATGGTATTACTTGATTACATCTAAAGTATAACTCACCACTTTATTATCAGCGAATGTGGGTATAAGTATCATGTTTTTTGAAACGATAACTCCAAAATCGGCAGCATTTATTTTCTGTGCGGTTGTGCTCATCAGGAGTACCGGTTTGCGTTTCATTTCTGAAATAAATACTGAACCCCTCCAGTCGCTGAAAATGAGTTTATCATCCGAAGTCATATAAATTCCATCCACGCCACCGGTATTGGGGAGGTAAACAAGAACTTCCCCGGTTTTGATGTCAGCCTGTAAAACGTTGTTACCGGTACCGATATAAAGTAAACTGTCGCGCAGGCACAATCCGTTCGCTCCTTTGAACATGTCACCCTGAAGCCATAAATTTACTTTTCCGTCGAAAAGTACAAATACCTGCCCCAAGCCTGAGTCGGTAATAAAAATCATACCTGTAATAGGGTCTGTTGCAACATCATTCAGAAACTTTGACCCTTCAACCGGATACCTTTTAACTATAGTAGCAGTTGGAATATCAATTTCAATAATTTCATCAATATTGCTCACAAAAAGATGGTTTTTAAGAATCCCCATCCCTTTAGGGGCATCAATCCCCGTAACCCAATCTGCTTTCAGAATTTTACCATCAGTCGATAAAGTAGCAATAAATCCTGTACTATCTTTTGCAGCCGGACTTCCGTCAATATTCGAAACATAAATAATATCCGTTGCAGTATCGTATAGCACCGATTCGGGTATTTTAAGACCGGGATCGGATTCCCATTGCTTTTCCGGTTTTGTGACAGGGTGTAGCAATTGAGCAGAGGATACTGCTATTGAGAGAATAAATATAAATGTCAGAATTGCAGTCTTCATGTTATAATCGAATTATTTTATCTTGCGTTCAGCAATAACTTCGCCTGACCGATAGGTAACGGCTTTTATTAAATCACCGTTTTCGTCCCAATACTGCCACACACCCTCTTCAAAACCGAGTTTAAAATCCCCTTCCTTCATTTTCATACCATTTGGATGGTAATATTTCCAGGCACCTGTTTCACGGCAATCGGTATACGATCCTTCAAATTCTTTTTTCCCGCCAGGGTAATAATGTGTTGATGGACCATTCATTAAACCACCTGAATATATTTTTTCATATTCAAGGCCTCCTTCGGGATAATAAAACTTATATGATCCATTAAATTCACCGTCGCGGTAAGTGATTTCCATCATCGGTTTCCCGTCAGGGAACCAGGTTGTTTCAACGCCATTCTGTTTTCCATTCAGATAGGGTGTCTCTATTTGTTTTTTACCCGACGTAAACCATGAAATAGCCGTTCCTGTCAAAGGTGTGGTTTCACCTTTCAGGTAGATAATGCCGTTTCGATCCAATGTTTGCCTGGCGTCAACAACAGTTTGTGCCAAAGTAACATAAGAGGTGATAAGGAACAGAGGTAAAAAGATGTACTTAAACATAGGCCCGTTAATTTCTTTGGATTAATGGATTGAATGAGCAGGTGATAGGATGAGTGTTAAAGATTGTGATGTAATGATTAAACGTATTTTGTCTCATATTAACTTACGGATATGCTGCAAGAGACCTTTACAAAACTTTAAAGTGATCGCTGGATTCTGCTTGCTTAAGCTGTTGTAAATAGAGGTGAATTGTTTTCTCAAGTCCCAGGTATAATGCTTCACTAATGAGGGCATGCCCAATAGAAACTTCCAGGATTTCGGGAATTGTCCGTACCAGGTACCAGAGGTTATTGAGGTCGAGGTCGTGACCTGCATTTATACCCAACCCATTCTGAGTCGCTATTCTTGCAGCGTCGACGTAAGGCGCTATGGCCCTGCCACGGTCAGGATAATATTGACTGGCATAGGCCTCGGTGTATAGCTCAATACGATCAGTGCCTGTTTCGGCAGCATGAAAAACCATTTCGGCAACAGGATCAACAAATACTGAGGTGCGTATGCCATGCGATTGGAATTCTGCAATTACTTCTTTCAGAAACGACTTGTTTTTTTTAGTATCCCAGCCTGCATTGGAGGTGACAGCATCGTGCGAATCGGGAACCAGTGTAACCTGAGCAGGTTTTACCTTCAGAACCAGATCGATAAATTGAGGAATGGGGTTGCCTTCAATATTAAACTCAGTTTGCAACAAAGGATAAATCCCGTAAACATCGCTGTAACGTATATGCCGCTCATCGGGGCGGGGATGAACTGTAATGCCCTGGGCACCGAACAGTTCGCAGTCAATTGCAGCTTTCAGCACATCAGGCATATTTCCGCCCCGTGCATTACGAATTGTAGCAATTTTATTAATATTTACGCTTAACTTTGTCATCTCTAATTTTTATTGCTGCAAAATTACAAAACACCAAGCTTGGTTTTACCTGATGAATGTACGATATTTGAGCAGATAGCATTATGATTGCAAAAGATCTTATATCAGGGGCAGTTCTGCCACTCAAAACTTCCGATACCGGGCTTATAGCCATGCATTGGTTTGATGAATTCAGGGTTTCGCACCTTCCTGTTGTCGGCGATTCTCAGTTATTAGGACTGATTTCGGAGGAGGATGTGTATGCAGCCGGCTCATTTGAAGAACCTATATGGAATTTCCAACTTCAGTTGCAGAACATATCAATACTTCAGTCGAGGCATATCTATGAAGCCATGAAGCTTTTTGCCGACTACAAGCTTACAACCTTACCTGTTATCGACGAAAAAGGGACTTACCTGGGCGTAATTACCCTGGCTGATCTGGTAGAAAAAATGGCAGCCACTGCCGCGGTAAGCAATCCAGGAGGGATCCTTGTCCTGGAACTGAATGCAAACGATTATTCAATGGTTGAGATCTCACGTATTGTTGAAGAAAATGAGGCAAAAATATTGAGTTTATATGTAACATCACCTATCGATTCTACGCGCCTCGAACTTACTATGAAACTCAACCGTATTGATATTCAGCCTGTAATTCAGGCTTTTATACGTTATGATTATACGATTAAAGCTTCGTTTTTCGAAAGCGATTATTTCGACAATTTACGTGAAAGGTATAACCTTCTGATGACTTATTTAAACGTCTGATCCTGATTCATGGATTATTATTCCAGTAAACTGCCAGGTAAAGTATTCAGGATGTTGGTCCTATTGCAACTGACGGCCTTGAGCGTATCCCATGTTTTTAGTCAGAATGTTAATCCGGATAGGGAAATCACGATAGGATCTGTTGAATTGTCAGGAAATAAGAAAACCCTCAATAATATTATATACCGCGAATTACAGTTTGCTTCGGGCGATACCTATTCGCCAGATGAATTCAGTAAACGTATAAACCAATCACGGCTTAACCTTCTCAATACTTCTTTATTTAATTTTGTAACTATCGATACCATTTTAAGCCACGATACGGCATCTTTGCGAAAAATGGATGTAAGCATTTCCATGCTCGAACGGTGGTATATATGGTCAGTCCCTATTGTTAAGATATCGGACCGGAATTTTAATGCCTGGCTGCAGACTCATGATTTTACCCGTATTAATTATGGTCTGGATGTAAAATGGTATAACTTCACAGGCCGCATGGATGAATTGGATGCAGTGATACAGTTTGGCAAAAATCAGCATTTCAGTCTGGCTTACCAGGATCCATATATTGACAGTAAAAAGCATTTCGGACTGGGTATAGAGGCCGGATTCAACAATAACCGTGAAGTAGGATGCCTGACTCAGAACGATAAACTGGTTTATGTTTTTAAACCGGATGGAGTATCGGTTGAGAAATATTTTGCAGTAAACGCTACATTCCGTAATGATATTTTTACAACACATCAGTTAACTATTGGATTTCGTTCCTTATCTTTTTCCGATACGTTACTGGAACTTAATCCCGATTTTAGTTATCCCGGATTGGGAAATCCTGAATATTTATACCTGGGATATAAATTAAAGATAGATCATCGCGATATTAAATATTATCCGTTGAGAGGATGGTATGCTGACCTTGAAATCAATAAGTCGGGAGTAGGCTTCAACATCGAAAAACCGGTTGATGCCGCTTGGGCCAAAACTACAACACGATATTATTCGCAGATATCAACACGCTGGTATACAGGAGTTTCATTTATTGGAAAAATATCCTCAGGGGCATGGCAACCCTATTTCCTTGTTCAGGGTTTAGGGTATAATCGCGAATATGTCAGAGGATATGAATATAATGTGATTGATGGCAAGCATTTCGGGATAATCCGTTCGAACCTCAAATTTGCATTGGTTCCCGAACGAATGCATAAAATAGGCTTTATCCCCACCCCGAAATTTGGCCGGATTCATTACGCACTTTATCTCACAGCATTTGCTGATGCCGGTTATGTGTGGCAGCCACAGTGGATCGGGCAGCATAATAATATACTGCCACGGACCCTTTTGGCCGGAACCGGATTGGGGGCAGATTTGGTTACGTATTATGATAAAGTAGTCCGAATTGAATATGCAGTGAACAGATCAGGTAAAAGTGCTATCTTTATTCACTTTATTGCAGGCATCTGAGGAATACCATTGCCTTGGCA
>CAIJPI010000275.1 GCA_903822525.1 uncultured Bacteroidales bacterium
ATCTTTAATTAATATGTTATTAATATATGGCTGTTCATAGTGTTAGTATATTTTTCATTTTTCATTTCCTTTTATACTTACCCCTTGTTTATACACATGTTTTCAACAGTCGGGACGGCGATTATGTTCTGTAGTTTAGTTATTTAGACAGGTTATTAACATTCGGTTCATATAGAGTGAAATGATAAAAACAAAGGGTTACAAACAGATAAAAAATGTTTATATCCTGTTGCAAAACAACTCATAAATTCAGCAAACTTTTTGAGCCCCTCTGCCACAGGCCCACCTGTGAATTAATTGTTAAGAGCAAGTATATTCTATTCACATTTTAGTAACAAAAGTAATCACTTATTAACAATAAATGTTTAATAATTCTATTGCACTGAGAATGAAAGGCCTTGTTTTTGGACGTACTTTTGTTTCATAGCGTAAGTGGTTAATTATGAAAGCAAATGCTTATAATACACTGAGCCGTAATTATTTCTAAAAAACAACTTATTAACAATGCTAGATAAATCGAAAACTTTGGCTCTAGGGTGTGATCAGGGTGGTTATTTACTGAAAGAATTTATTAAGATAAAGCTCGCTGAATCAGGATATTCGGTCCGTGATTTTGGAATTTATTCTGCTGACAGTGTCGACTATCCCGATTATGCACATCCGGTAGCATCAGCGGTTAACAGTGCGCAATTTCCGATGGCAATACTTATTTGCGGAAGTGGAAACGGTGTATGTATGACTGCAAACAAATATGCCGGTATACGTGCAGCCTTGTGCTGGAATACGGAACTCGCCCGATTGGCCCGCCTGCACAACGATGCCAACATCTTATGCCTTCCAGGCCGATTTATCACCGAAAGTGAAGCCCTGAGTGCTGTTATCGCTTTTCTGACAACCGATTTTGAAGGTGGACGTCATCAGGCAAGGATTGAAAAAATACCTTTGGCATAACTGTAGGCTTTTAATATACTGAAGTAAGATTTCAGCCACTTCGTAACATTAACCAGTACCCTAATTAAAAATACATGAGCGATCCGTATACTAAATTTGTTATTGACAGTGAAAAGAAAGCATTCGATAAGGTACACAGGGCGACTGTAGCATTTAATATTTCACGTTACGACGCTGCCGTAGTAAGAGGAAAGGAGCAATATCTTAACCTTGAATTAGCTAAAGAGCGCGGAGCACATATAAAAAACAAAGTTATTACAGATCTCACGAAATACCTGGTCGATTTCGAATCTGCATTTCAGTCGAGGGGAGGCAAGGTAATATGGGCACAGGATGGGGCAGAAGCAGTGAGCGAAGTGCTGAAGATCATGAAAAAGCAACAGGCTAAGCATGTTGTGAAAAGTAAGACCATGGTTACTGAGGAGATCTCACTGAACGAACACCTCGAAAAAGCGGGTATTGAATCGCTCGAAACTGACCTGGGCGAATATATTGTACAACTTGCCGGCGAAAAACCATATCATATTGTTACCCCGGCCATGCATAAGTCGAAAGAGCAGGTAGCAGAGTTATTTCACGAAAAATTCGGTCTTGATGAAGGCAGCACACCCGAGCAGATCACTGCTTATGTGAGGCAGCTGCTGCGCGAGAAATTTTTTAACGCCGACATTGGAATTACAGGTGCTAATTTCCTGGTGGCTGATATTGGCGCTGTATGCCTTACCGAAAATGAAGGGAATGCACTTATGAGCATGTCATTTCCAAAAGTGCATATTGTTATTGCCGGAATAGAAAAACTGATTCCAAAGCTCCGCGACCTCGATCTCTTTTGGCCGTTGCTGGCAACACACGGTACCGGGCAGAATATCACCGTTTACAATTCAATCGTTACAGGACCCAGGCAGGAGGGCGAAAACGACGGACCGGAAGAAATGTATGTTATACTGCTCGATAATAACCGCACCGAAATTTTAGCGCATAAAAACCAGCGCCGTGCGCTTGGATGCATCCGTTGCGGGGCTTGCCTCAATGTATGCCCTGTTTATAAAAGCATTGGCGGGCATGCTTATGGAACTACCTACAGCGGACCTATAGGAGCTGTAATAACTCCCTGGATGAAGGGCATGAAAGAGTATAAACACCTAAGTTTTGCTTCTTCGCTTTGCGGAAGTTGTACGGAAGTATGTCCTGTAAAAATAAACCTTCACGAATTGCTTTTATACAACCGCAACGACTCGGTTAAGGAGGGATATGCCAGCCGCTTCGACAAAACCCTTATGTACGCCTATAAAACAGCCATGGGTAAGCGTAGGTATATAGATATGCTGAAGGCAAAAACCAAGAACAGTGCGCTCAGGAAGTTTTTTACTGTCGCATGGGGTCCGCGCCGCGCACTCCCTGAAGTTGCGCCAAAGAGTTTTAAAGAACTCTGGGACGAACGCAGGCAGGTAAAGAAATAGGATAGATTTTTAGTTAAGTTCCAGACAGGCTTTGTTTATTCTTTTTCAGCCGCTTAATTTTTTCTAGCTCCGTGGCCGCCGGGTTTCCGGCCGCTTTTCCTGTTCCCGCCAAACCCCCGTTTTTCTCCTTTCGGCCTGATTTTCGGGTTGTATACAGGCGTTTCACCATATTGAACGGGTACGGGTACTTTTTCCACTTCTCTTTCCAGCAATGTTTCAATGGCTCCAAACCGTTGCTGATCGCGTTCATTTATAAAGGTAACAGCCGTTCCTTCGGCTGAGGCACGTGCCGTGCGGCCGATGCGGTGAATATAGTCTTCCCCGTCGTGAGGCACATCATAGTTAATAACCATATCAATATCTTCGATATCGATACCGCGCGAGACTATATCGGTAGCTACAAGCACCGGAATATCGCCGCTTTTGAAGCGGATAATTACATTTTCGCGGGCTGCCTGTTCGAGGGTGGAGTGTATTTCTTCGGCTTTAATACCAGCTCTTTTCAGCTCATGATACAATTGCCTCGTCTTTTCCTTTGTAGAGCAAAATATCAGTACCCTTTTCATTTCTGTATCCGTAAGCAGCATCTTAATAAGCGGAATCTTCTGCATATCGTATACCACAAAAGCTTTCTGAACAATCTTTTCGGCCGGTTTCGACATGGCTATATTGATTTCGAAAGGGTTGTGCAGAAGGTGTTTTGCCAGCAGGCGTATTTTAGAAGGCATAGTGGCTGAAAACATCAGGTTTTGCCTTTGTTTCGGAAGGTGGGAAAGTATTTTCAGAATATCTTCATAAAAGCCCATATCCAGCATGCGGTCGGCTTCGTCGAGGATCAGAAATTTAAGCTCAGGGAATTTGATATAGCCCATATTCAGATGAGCCATTAAACGGCCCGGGGTACAAACAATAAGATCGGCGCCCTGCGTGAGGGCCTGCTTTTCGCGTGAGAAAACAGTACCGTCGGTTCCGCCGTATATGGCAATAGAACTCACATGTGTATAATACGAAAAACCCTCCATTTGCTGATCTATCTGCAGGGCAAGCTCACGGGTAGGAACAATTACCATAGCTTTCACCTGGTTATCGTGAGGCATGGCTGATAATTTCTCGATGACTGGAAGCAAAAAAGCAGCTGTTTTGCCTGTGCCGGTCTGTGCCGAAGCTATGATATCGCGTCCTTCGAGAATGATCGGTATGGCTAACTCCTGAACAGGTGTTGCATTTTCGTATCCTATTGCTTCGATACCCTCCATAAGCGTAGGGCTGAAACCAAATGTTGAAAAGTTCAATGTGTTGAAATTATATTGTTATTTTAATAAAGAGATGGGTAGTAAAGAAAATGATTTCACTGATAGTTTACCGGGAATTTTTTTAGAGTTTTTATAAAAATATATCTATTAAGAGAGGTGGTGGCTTGTCCTGTTTTTTTGAGGACAACTCTCATATAGCTAATTCCCGAGCCCGAAATTACTTAAAATTGCCGGATAATCTGCAAAACTTGTCCGGAATAACCTCCGCCGAACAAGTTAACGTGAACCAGCAGAGGATACAGGTTATAAATATCCATCCTTTTTTGCCAGTCATTCTCCATGGGAAATGCCTGGTTATAGGCATGGTAAAATCCGGGCTGAAACCCGCCAAAAAGCCGTGTCATCGCTATATCCGCTTCGCGGTGGCCAAAATACACAGCAGGATCAAACAGACAGGGCGAACCCTCAGAAGCCACCATAAAGTTTCCGTTCCAGAGGTCACCATGAATGAGAGCGGGTTTTTCGGCAGGAATAATATTATGGAGGGTATTGAAAAGGGAATCGAAATAACGGATTTCAGAGCTGTTAAAGGCACCTTTATTTCGGGCAATTTTTAATTGAGGTTCGATACGCTGCGAGATAAAAAAAGAAAAAAAGTCAGGATCAGCTTTGTTGCTCTGTACCAGTGAAGCGAAATAATTATCCTGTTCGAGGCCAAAATAATCAGCTGTGTGACGATGCAAATCAGCAAGCTTTATTCCGAATTCATTCCAGAAATGCCGGCCTTCAATCCCGCTTTCGATATATTCGAGCAACAGGTAAGCGTATTTTCCTGTTTCGGCTGTGGCTATTACTTCCGGTATAGCCAGGGTATGGGTGTTTGCCAGCAACTGAAGCCCAAAACATTCTTTTTCGAACATTCCGGGAAACGAGCTAGCCGAATTATATTTTATAAAATATTTGCCTTTATTGGTATGTAAGATATAGGACTCATTTATGCAACCTCCGGCTGCGGCAATGGCATCAGCTATATGGACAGTGCTACCGAGTTTTGATGTGAGGATGGCCTCGGCAGATTTTTTCAGATCGTCAGGAAGCATCTCTGAAGGTTAGATTGAAAAGGTGAGTGTAAAAAAAATCATTATGCTTGTCCTGCATAATGATTCGAAAAAAATAAACAAATAGTATGCTTTTATTTTGCTGTATGAGCCTGTGGTTTGCGGCTGATAACCTGATCGAACATTGAAATAACCAGCAGGGCAACCGAAACCGGTATAAAGTATGCATATTTACCCAATGAGCCTATTTTGCCAAACATCTGTCCTATCCATACAACACCTTCGGTAAGCAGGTTGCCGGCCATTTGTGCAGCTGATGTTCCGACTGCCTGAATGTCAAAATCAAATACCGTCCATGCCGGAAATATCAGCATCAGAATAGCAATACCGGCTGCGATGGCAAGTATGCCATACTGGTAAGTGATCATCCATTTTGCAACGGGCTCGGGCTGAACGAACTGAAGGCGATCCATGATTCGCGAGCTGAAACCTTCCGAAGGCTTGTCGAGCCTGGTATGGCGGACCAGTCGGCGAATAGCTTCATCGTGGTTATTTTTGTTTGTTGTCATGGCTTATAAGGTATTTCAAGGGTCAAAAGTACAATTTTAAACTACAGATTCATATTTCATCTTCGTTTGCAAATCGCCATACAGCTTTTTGCGTATGCGGAACAGCTTAACTTTTACGTTCGAAACGCTTAGCCCGGTGATATGGCTGATATCTTCGATCGTATTTTCTTCCAGGTAAAAGAGCGTTACAATGGCACTTTCGTCGGCAGGCAGTTTATTGATTGCTTCGTTTACCAGTTTCGATTTGAGTTCAACATCCAGTGAATCGAGGTTTTCGAAAATTTCATCTTCTGTTGTATCACTAACCACACGCTCGTCGAGTTGTATTATATCCTGTTTTTTGCGTCGGGTGTGCGATATGGCAGCGTTATAAACAATTCGGTACAGCCAGGTGCTGAATTTGGCTTCACCTTTAAAAGAACGCAACGACTGGTAAGCTTTAACAAAGGCATCCTGTGCAATTTCCTCAGCATCTTCGCGGCTGCGGACAATTTTGTTGGCAATTGTGAAAGCCATATCGCTATGTTTTTCGACCAGAAAGCCAAATGCAGCTGTGTTTCCTGCCAGTGCTCTCTGCACGTGAAAAATATCGTCCTGTTCTTTCATGTGGGATTTTGACGCTACGTAGAACAAAAGGTTACAGTAAAACAGAAGTATGAGTAGTTGACAGGAGGGCTGTGCCACGGCAGGCAAAAGAAAAAAGCTGACTGTTAAAGCACTGTGAGGTATAGTATAATAAAAAGGAGCAGGGTTGGTTCAGCAGCTACAAGTCGGGGAGTTAGCCTTTTCTGAATGAGAAAGTAAAAATACAACAAAAAATCCTGTTTTTGTAACCTGCCACAAATACTTACGTCAAAAAGCGCAGAGAACAGATATTATAACCCTCTAATCAAATCCGAAATGAATAATACAGAATTTTTAATCCCGATTTCATTTTTTGCAATGATACTTGGCATTGTATATATGTCGTACCGCAAGAAAGAACGCATGGCACTTATACAAAGCGGCCGTGATGCATCCATACTTAAGGAAGATGGACGTTGCTACTCCTCACTTAAATGGGGGCTGTTACTCTTTGGAGTGGGCCTGGGGCTTCTGATAGCAGAGTTTATGGCAAAGTATGGAGTTATGTCGGCTGAAGCAGCATATTTTTCAATGGCTTCAATTTTTGGCGGCATGGCATTGATAATCGATTATTTTATCGAGAAATATCGCAAAGGCGAAGAACCCGATACAACTAAGACACTGTAATTAATTGTGAAGTTGATTGTTAAACCTTCAGGGATTTATTTCCCCGGAGGTTTTTTCTTTATTCTAAAGAAAGATGGAATACACGGTTGTTTTTAGAAAGCCGGGAACTGCAGGAGATCACATCCCTGTTCCGTAATCACCGAGTGAGAGGGAGAATATATTTTCGTAAAGAGGACCTTCCCGACGCAGTATGCTTTCGTAAAGCGTTATTTCGCTCACATATTCTTCCTGTATTTCAACTGTATTGTATTTGCTGATGATTTGCCGGAACAGCTGTTTAGCTTTCAACTCTCTGATGCGGCCGATGGTAAGGTGGGGTACAAAATTCTGCCGGTCCTGCTGCCAGCCATATTTACCGAGTTCGGCAAAAATAGCTTTGGCAAGCGTATCCAGTTCGTTGTTCTTTTCAATTCCGAACCATATTACTTTTGGATCGTAGTGGCTGCCGAAAATGCCGGTATTGGCAATTTTCAGGGTCAAAGGCTTTGATTCACTGACTGCTGCTGAAAGTGCCTGCCTGATACCAGGTATTTTATTTTCGTCGGTTTCGCCAAAAAATTTCAGGGTGAGATGCATATTTTCGGGCTCCACCCATTTTATACGTTCGTGGCTGAGCGAGGAGGTGATTTCACGAAACAGGCTAATGTAATGGGCCGAAGGATGAATTTTAACAGCTGCGAACAGGCGCTTCATAAATAAAAAACTTATTTTGTGTAAAATTAGGAAAGTTTCTTAATTTTACGGCTCTGTTTCGGGGCGTTAGCTCAGTTGGCTAGAGCGCTTGCCTGGCAGGCAAGAGGTCAGGAGTTCGACTCTCCTACGCTCCACCGAAACGAATTAAAAAAGCCCGTGAACATTATGTTTTCGGGCTTTTGTTTTTTTGGATAACGATTGGAGTAAGGGTTTAAACGTTGCAACTACAAATAATCCTGACGGGGCGGAGTAAAGAAATCAATTATATTCCCTTTCTCAATAACCTCTAAAGCATGTTCCGTATTTTCCGGAATGGCATAAGTGTCGCCTTCCGTCAATATATGGCTATTCTCTTGTAGTTTGAGCAAATATTTTCCTGAAATAACATAACCACTTTGCTCGTTTGGGTGCGAATGGAAAGGAACACTGTCTCCAATTTCGAAGTTCATTTTCGTTATCATTGATTTTTGTCCGATCGCAAGCACATCAAAGTTAACACCTTTAAATTGCCGTTTTATTGCATTTTCTTTCTTTGTAATCATTATCTGCCTGATTTATACGCAGTAGTTGTTGATTAATATTTGTAATAAAGCCCGGTTTCTCCTGTAATAGTAAATTTATCAAAATTTTTGTAGAAACCGGTTCCACCCATTAGGTTCCACCCGAAATGTTTACCTAAAATAAGCTCTACCCCAAATCCAAATCCGTTAAACCATTCATAAGAAGGACAGCCACAATTAAACCCGGAGGTTCTGTAGCTTGAATACAGATTGCTTTGATAAAGGTAAAACCAAGAAGACTGCCGTTGAATTAGTTTATACAAAAGTGTTGCCCCAAAACTACTGTAATAGTTATGGGGAAGAATCAAAAAAGTTGCCTGAGCACCTAATTTTTCAGGCAAATACCTGTATGATATTCCATATCCTGTAGTAAATCCGGCTCCAATGCCGACCGAATGTTTTGGTTGTTCAATTTTTTCATTGTTTTTGTTCTCCTGTCCCAAGATTCTTGTTGAAAGGAAAACCAGTAAGAGTAATACTATAAATTTTGGAAGTTTCATGTTGTGACTACAATTTATAATGAAAACCTACCCCAACAAAAGGGACTATACTTTCGGCATTCTGATATGAACTTCCTCCAAACATCAGGTTGATGTTAAAATCGTGTTTAACAATAAAATCTACTTCTATTCCCAGACCATTATTAAAATATCCATTGGGATAAAAATAAGCTGTAATATATTCGTCGCTTTTGAAATAGTAATTATTTTGAATGATTAGTAATTCAACTTTTTCCTTTTGGTAAAACCGGTACATGAAAGTCAATCCCAAGTTATATTCATTCAGGTAGTCACTGAAAAAAGGATAAACTTCAAAGTTGACGCCTGTATTCTTATAAAACAACCTGTATGATAACTGATAAATCAAACCCATGTCGCCGGTTCCGTTGGCCTGCAATCCAATATGATGTTCAAAATTATTGACACCTTGGGATGAATCAGACAGCGATTGCCCAAACAATCGGCCCGAAAAAAGAATAACTATAATAATCAGGTTTAAACTTCGCACATTTTTAGTTAGCTAAAAAATGGTTAATACTCTGCAATATATCGCAGGCGCTTTAGTTTCTAAATTTTTTTAACGCAAAGATCGCAATGTGCCCGCAAAGAACAGCAAAGAATTAATTTTCGCTTATTCAGCTTCTCTGTGTTGGACCAGAGTACTTTGCGGTTAGTTTATTTTGTAAGAAAGCTTCATTGTTATAGATGCAGTCTTCTCCTTGGAGGATGTGTTATAGGTTCCGCCCCATGAGTAATCCTCATTCGAATTCTGACCCGTTATTTGAATGATACCCATCTGTGCCGAAATCAATTCATCTATCTTACTGCCTGCTTCCTCAGCAATTTTCTCCGCCCTTTCACGGGCATCTTTTGTGGCTTCGGAAACCAATAGTATTTTCAAATCGGCAAGCTTTGTATAATAGTACCTGGGATTCTCCGAGTTGAACTGAATACCCTCATTTAACAACTCGGTTATCTTTCGCGATATGCTTTCAATCTTGTCGATATCCTTGGATGTAATTTCGATGGATTGAGTTAATTTATATCCGGCAAATTCCTGGCCTACCACATCGCCTGACTGAGAATATTTCTGCCTGCTGAGCTCACTGATGTTGATAGCGCTGAACACAATACTAGCCTTTTCCACACCATTTTTTATAAGGTAGTTTTCAATCAGACTTTTATCTGAATTCAAATCGGCCGATGCTATCTTCAAATTGTCATTCTCGCGTGAGAACGATCCCTCCCAGACAATCAAATCAGATTGGAAGTTCTTTTCTCCAAGTCCGGTTACCGAAATTTGGTTCTCAGCCCTGTTCCTGTGCATAAAGGCATTGCCTAAGACGATTGCCGCAATGATGATTGCCGCCGAAAACAAAATGGAATTCCAGTGTTTGCTCATATCGATGATTTTAAGGTTTTATAATTGTGATTAAAGTTCCCTGACTGAATGATCCTGTTATTGTTGTCCGGATGTTACGGTAAAAACCATACTTGTAAAGTTGTGTTAAGAATGTGAAATCCATTACAATTATTTTTAAAAATATTTTCAAGGATATCCGTTTTCAAATTCAACTGTAAATATATAATTTAAACGCTTAGTGAGCCCCGAAACCCCCTGACGCCATAGTATGATTCGGCCCCGTTGTGATACACGAATACATGGTTGTAGCGGCGATCGCAAAAGATTGCGCCTCCGAGTTTTCTGATCTCAGCAGGTGTCTTCACCCAGCTTGATGTTTTGGTATCGAAATTTCCGATTTTCTGCAACTCCCTGTATTGTTCTTCCGTTAATAGTTCAATGCCCATGGCAACGGCCATATCCAAAGCGCAGTTTTCCGGTTTATATTCTTTCCTTGATTCGAGCGCTTCGCGGTCGTAACAAATGCTTCTGCGGCCTTTCGGACTTTCGGCTGAACAATCATAAAAAATGTATTCGCCGGTCGCATTATTATAGCCAACCACATCCGGTTCTCCACCGGTTCTTTCCATTTCGGCGAGTGACCATATTTTTTCGGTATTAGCTTCGAGTTTTGCCTGAAGTTTATCCCATTCAAGACCTTGGTGACGGATCATATTTTTTTCGAAACGTGCTTTTAATAGACTGATTAGTTCTTCCCTCTGTGCTGGTGTCAATTCCGTTTTATTTCCCATTTCATAAAGTTTTATTTCTGATTTCCCTTCAAGTTTTCCGCAATAGGGGGATATATCATGCTAAGCTTTTGTTTAGGCTTGCGTCCAATGGCTGAGGTGGATTACAAAAATTCCAATACTGAAACCTTTACTGACAAAACCGCATGTTGTGCGGAATTGCATTTTATGTTATTTTTCGGCTATAACAAGCATCTCAAAATCTTCGGTTGTCAATGTATGATTTCTTGAAAATTCACCGAGTTTTGCCCCGAAAATATCAACTTTTGAGTATCCGAGCGATTTCAATAACCATGTAATTTCGCTGGGAACATAATACCTTTCGTTACATTCAAGGATTTTCCTGTTTCCAAAATCATCTTCAAATTCTGTTGTGTTATGGTCGCGGAAGGTCATAAGATCAAACGTATTGCTTCGATAGGTTGCATTTCCATCCTGTGAAGCGGATGCACAAAATTCCTCAACTGAATGATACAGCGGGAACAACCCATTTAAGGTTGTGAATATAAATTTACCGTGTGCACGTAGTGATTTTGTAACACTTTTCAGAATTTCAAAATTCATTTCATCCGTTTCCATCAAAGGGAATCCACCTTCACAAAGCATTATCGCAATATCAAACTCGCTATTGAAAGTCAACTTTCTGGCATCCTGTTGCTGAAAGTCAATCGTAAGGTTATTGTTTCCGGCTTTTTCTTTTGCTCTTTTAAGTTGAGTTTCCGACAAATCAATTCCTGTTACCGAATACCCCCGTTTTGTCAGTTCTATTGTATGTCTCCCGGTACCGCAACCTACATCTAATATATGTAGCAAGGTATTATATTTTAATTCGGATTCAATAAAATCGCATTCACCCAAAGTGCCCTGGGTGAAAATTTCATTATCATATTTCTGTCCATAATTTTCGAACAGAGATTCATACCATTGTTTCTTATTCATATTACATGGTTTCACAAATCATTAAATCAACTTCCTGTTTGAATGCTTTCTTCCGTAGTTCGTTTAATGCTGTAAAGTCATCACTCGCCATCATATCTTTTATGGATTGTGAATCGGGGAATTCGAATACTGCTATTACTTTAATTCCACCTTGTCCCATCAGTTGCTCTGTGGTTTTAAAACGTTGCATATTTGATGCACCAAATTTTGTAACAATCACACCAATTTGTGAAAGATACGATTGAAAACTTTGCATATCCCCGGTGTTGGGAATGGCATTTACTATAAATAATTTTTTCTGGGTCATATCGTTTTTATTTATGAAACCGTCAGGCTCGAATTTTGTTTTTTCGGTTACACTCAAATTTATACTAACATCCGGAAGCTGCTCCACCGGATACAAAATTATAATGTTTAAATTTTACAATGTACTGTTCTGAAATAATTCTACAGTTTAATTGTGCCTCTGCATAAATACGCGCACTTTTCAATATAGAGAAGTTTAAAAATTAAATGATCCGGATCAACGACCCGTTGTCTTTTCTCAATTCTATTTTGCCATTGTTGGTTGTGAGCTGGATATCCGTTCCGTTGAATCTGGCTCCGGTTGCATCACCATTGCCGATAGTCCGCACTAATGAGCCATTGTCTTTCCGCAGTTCGACTTTACCCTTTATTGTGGTTACCAGTATCAGCGAGCCATCATGGCTGATGTCAGCATTTATGGCATCACCGTTTCCGATAGTTCGAATCAGTGAACCATTGTCCTTACGAAGTTCAACCTTACCGTTGATGATTTTTAAGAGGTTCATGGGGAATGATTTTTAATATTAATGGTTGTTGTTAAGAATTGCGTGTTAAACTTTGTGTTTTCCGGGTGTTTTTGTGCCTTCGTGGCTAAATAAAAATAGTCACTAAGCCACAAAGAATCACTAATTCTGACTGCAACGCTTTTAAATACCTGAACCAGGTTGCTAAATTATAATCAGATACTATTCTTAAAGATATAAAATTACAACCATGATAAAGCCAGTTTCTTAGTTTTTAATTTATGGCCATAAAACAGACCGGAAACCATCATATTGGATAAACAGGAAGCGGTGTAAGGAAAAAAAATCCTGAGCCGTGAAACCCAGGATTTTTTGCTTTGATACTATTCGGGTTATGGGTTAACCCGGCTTAATTTGTTTTAGGCACAGGCATTTTGGTTGAGTCAGCTTCGGAATGACCGGCACAGCATTTCATTCCATCGCTGTGCTGCATACAATTTCCTTTTTGTTCGCAGGAGCCTTCACCCATTGCGGGTGAACAGCTATTGCCATTATGCATACCGGGATGGCAGTCTTTCATCATCATCTCCTGCTGGCATGCGGGTTTACCCGATTTGCAGCAATGCGACATTTTGCAGATTCCACCGGCAACAAATCCAACGAAAACAAGAAATCCCACAACGAGAAAGAACCAGGAAATGTAAGTAAAGAATTTTCCAAGTTCTTCCTTTTTTGTTTTTGCGAGCAACAGAGTGCCTGCCAGGATTGCAAGTAGTGAGATAGCTAATAAATGCATGATTTAAGTTATTTAGTATGACTACTCTATTGGCGGTTTTCGTCATCCCCGATGTTATTGAACCCTGCTAAGTAATGAGGGTATAACGCTAACACAAAAGTACTGTTAAAATAGATTTTATGGATTTTATTTTTAGAAGTTGTGTGCTTAGTGCTGTGTGTATAGTGCCCAGTGCCCAGTGCTGAGTGCAGTGTGCTTTGTGCTAAGGGCAGAGAGAGGATAATGATAATAGGCGACTTGATTGAAAAATGAATAAAGTTGCTGAGCACTGTGCACACAGCACTGTGCACTTCTAAATAACAGGAATTCAATTATCCGTATTCTAACACACAGTCTTACTTTTTAACCAGAACGAAATCGGCACTTACCGGGGCGTGGTCAGATTCGTTGAAAAAATCCTGGTGTACTACGGCCGATCCAGTCTGCCAGCGGTTGTTTGTGAAAAGATAATCGAGAGTGCGGTCCCAGGCATGTTCGGGACGTGTGGTATGTGTAAAAAAGGCAACCTGGTTTTGCTGGTATTCCTGGAGTCCTACAGCGGATTTATAGTCGGAATACAATGCTGTAAGCCAAAGTGATTCGGGCGTGTAATTGCTGCCATCCTTATGCTGAGGATCATCACCCGGCTGATGGAAGGATTCGCCGCTGCATATGTCTTCATCACAATAATCGGTCGAATCGCTTCCTGGTGGCAGCGTATTTAAGTCGCCTCCGGCAACAAAGTAGGAGTCTTCGCTTGTTAAACGGTCCAATTCTTTCTTGAAGGCCATTATATGCTGATGCTTGGTATCGTCGGTAGCAAAAGCGGAGGCGTGGGTATTCAGGGCATAAAAATTTTCGAAACCGGGAATATTAATTTGAGCCTCCACCATACAGCAGCGCTCATAATAATAACGGACTAAGCCATCCTGGTCAGTGCGAAGGTCCAGCTGTATCCTTTTTGCCTGGTCAAGGGGCCAGCGCGAAAGGATGGCATTGGCTTCGTCCATGCGTCCCAAACCGTCGCTCGGTATAAACTGTGCTTTCCATTGCGATCCGTATACAGCATAATTAAAATAGGTATGGTCAAGAAGCCAGCGGAGCTCGTCGACATAAGCCGAGCGTGTTGAATTGATATCCACTTCCTGCAGGAGCAGAATATCGGGCTTAACGCTGTTGATACGTTCGGCAATTGCTGTAAGATTCCGAATAATTTCCTCTTCCGGATAGGTGACTTTGTAACCGCAGGCATCGCCGAACCAGGGCCCCCGGCCGATAGCAAAGCGGATGTTCCAGGTCATAACCCTGATGGTTGAATCGGGTTGCAATGGGTTTGTTATCTCACTTTTGCTGTAATAGATGGCATCCTCCACATCGTCGAAACCACTTGCAGGCCTTTCGCATGACGGATCAACAAGCATTACTGCCGGAAACAGAAGAAGGAAGAATAAGGATTTTTTCAGATAGCTTGTTTTCATAACTATGATACCTTGCTATTCAAAGATAGTGATTGTTTTGGGAAATTAGCCGGGAGGGCGTAAAAAATAAGCTCCGATATCCCGAACCCGGATATCCGCCTTGCTGAATATCTTTACTGTGCCATAGAAGCCAATGCGCTGATTGTTTTCCAGTTGCGTGTAGTGGCGGAGGTTTTCAGTTTACTTTCGATAAAATTGTTGTTCAGCCTGGCATTACCATAACCGTTTGGCAGGTACAGGTACACTGTCTGCTCAATTATGGTAAATTTTTCATTGGGAAAATCAAGATTTTGAAGTTTGGCCAATTCGTTCGGAGCGGGAGTATCTTTTAAAAATGTTATGTGCAGATAAGCCGGATCTGTTTCAGGGTTATTTTGCAAAAATGGATTATTAGCAGCAATTTCAAGAAGTGTTTTAATGGGCAGAATTTGAAGTGGCACCTCAAATCCAAATTGTGTTTTTATAGCATCTGAAATCAGGTTTTCAAGGATTTGAATGTTTGTTTCGTCAGAGCTGAAAATAATATTACCGCTTTGGATATAGGATTTAACGCAGCTGAAATGTAAGGAGGCATATAACTCTTTGAGCATATGCATTTTTATCATTTTACTTCCGTTAACGTTAATTCCGCGTAATAATGTCAGAAACTCAGTCATAAAATTGTTTTAAACTAAATTAAAAGTTGCGGGATAAACTTTGTGTTTTCTTAGTGTTAAAGTGCCTAAAAAAAGGTTCAAAGCCACAAAGAAACACTTTTTCAGATTGCAACGCATTCGAATATTGATTGCTTAGTTATTGATGAATGTTCATTTTTGCCACTAAAGCACAAAGGCACAAAATTTCACCAAATAAATGCTAGAGAAAGGTTGAAATCTATGGACAAAATAAGGAAGAGCTAGTTTTTTGTGCCTTTTTTGTGCCCTTTTTGGCTAAGTTTGCCATATTTTCTCTTTCCCACTCCTATAAATGCCTGAATATGTCTCCTTTACTGATCATCTCCACCATTCTGATCACCCTTGCACTGGTATTTTATTCGCTGGGCGTATGGGCTGAACGAAATATGCATTATCTGAAAGCATGGCATGTAGCTTCATTCTGGACCGGTTTTGCTTTTGATGTTTCGGGAACCCTTGCCATGAACCGGCTTTCGACACAGCCTTTCGATCTGTTGGCATCCCATACCCTCACAGGTCAGATAGCACTCTGGCTGATGCTTGGGCATGCCATATGGGCGACGTATGTGGTAAGGAAAGGAAGTGAGAAAGCCCGTACCGGGTTTCACCGTTACAGCTTAGTGGTGTGGATTATCTGGCTGATACCCTATATAGGCGGGATGTTCATGGGTATGATGAATTAATATACAGTTGTTTGTACCCGGTGAAACCGATGCGGAAAACCAGCACCTTCCTGAATAGTCTGAGCATAAGGAAATCAAGCTGAGTAGATGCTCACCGAAAATGGAATGATACACAATTTCCGGTTCAGGGTGCCGGTTCGATGAGATCATAAAGATTTCCGTACAGATCAGCAAAAACTGCAACCGTTCCATAGGATTCTCTGACAGGTTCCCTGACAATGGTAACATGGTGGTTCAGCAGATTAAGGTAATCTCTCTCAATATTATCTGTGTTTAAAAACAGAAACACCCTGCCGCCGGCTTGGTTTCCAACCCTGGTTTTCTGTTCGTCGTTAGCGGCTTTTGCCAGCAGTATCATGCATCCGGCCGAACCCGGTGGTGAAATCAGCACCCAACGTTTTGAATCACTCAGCAGGGTATCTTCAACGAGTGTAAAATGCAGTTTATGAGTGTAAAATTCAATGGCTTCGTCGTAGTCGTGAACGAGTAAGGTTATTTGAGCTATTTTTTGCTTCATAATGATTTTAATTTAAGTATTGCAATTTATTACAGCAAATTAGTTTTAAAATTTTTTACCGCAAAGGTCGCAAAGTGAACGCAAAGAGCCGCAGAGAATAGGTTTTCACTTTTTGCATTTCTCTTTGCTTTCCTGTAGTTCTTTTATGTTTAAAAGGAATAAAATTTCATTTTTTGAAAACCTAAGGATTTGAAAACCTTAGTGGTTTAGTCAGTCTGGTTGTGTTCAATCTGCTGAGAGAGGTGAGGCCAGGTTTTGTTTTAATTGCCTTTTGCATAAGGCAAAGTAAAATAAAATACCGTGCCTTTTCCAAGTTCACTTTCGACCCAGATGGTGCCATTCAGCATTTCGACATAGGCTTTGGTGATGGATAAGCCGAGTCCGGCGCCTTCGTAAGTTTTTGAAAGGGAATTATCGGCTTGTGTAAAGCGCTCAAAAACGGATTGTTGTTTATCTGTTTCAATGCCGATACCGGTATCTTTAATAAAGAATTCGAGGTGACCGGCTTTGTGGGTTATCCCGAATTCGATGGAGCCGTTGGGTGTGTATTTGATGGCGTTTTTTAGCAGCTGGGAAAAAATTATCTCAAGTTTTTCGCGGTCGGTTTTAACCTGCAGCTCATCTATTTCAGGGGAATTTACCAGCGTTAACCCAAGCCCTTTTTTATCGGCTTCGGGTTTAAAAATGGCGTACATGCTATCTAACAGCCCGTTAATATTTACCAGGGACAAGTCAAGTTCAGCCTGTCCTGATTCTATTTTCGAAATATCGATCAGGTCGGTGATGGTATTAAGCATGCGGACGCTACTATTCTCAATAATCGAAATATACTGTTGCATCTGTTCGGGAGCGAGGGAAGATTTTTTCAGCAGGTCGGCAAAGCCAAGGATGCCATGCATGGGCGTGCGGATTTCGTGTGCAATATTGGCCAGGAACGATGATTTTAAGTTATCGCTTTCTTCGGCTTTGCGTTTTGCATTTTCAAGATTTTTACGCTGGTTGAAATAGTCTTCGAAAAGTATCCCTATATATCGGAATTCGCCAGGAGTAAGCTGAAGTTTTTGGATGGCATCAGCGTTTTCCGACTCCAGTATCTGTGTTATGAGATTGAGCGGGCGTGATATCCAAAGCCTGGCGATAAAGCTATAGATAGTCATGCCGAGCAAAAAGGAAATAACGGTTATCAGCAGAAGGTTTTTTGATGTTTTAAAATTCAGATTAAAGGCACGGCTGAAGACAATATGTGATATGGTTTTGTTGTTCCAGTCGGTTAAATTTTTTGATACCGAAACGGTATTATGATCATCGGCTTTTTGGGGTTCCGAAAGCTGCAGGAAGTTAACTTCAGAACTGGTAATCTTACTTAGCTTGGTTTTAAATGACTGATCCCACAATCGCACCAGGAATGCAGAGCCTGAAGGACTGGTTTTATTCCGAAACCGGTCGGAGGTGGGATGTATAGAAGCCGCACTTACTTCGATTAGTCCCTCGGTAGTTACCAGGAAGAAATTTGAAAATTCCTGATTTTCCATTGCTATAACGGCTTTTTGAGGAATAAATCTACGTGACAGAATTTTCAGGGATGAAGCTTCGCTGATAATGTTGAAAGCCGTATCGTACACACATATATAATCAACTTTAAAACTGTTGATAGCGCCAACAATATGTTGGTTGTACCATCGCGTGCTTCTGCTACTGGTAAATTCAACCAGTTCGTCGGAACGGGTAAAGTCGCTGGCAGCCAGCTGCATGGATTCGGAATTCAGGACGAGCAACGATGCCACCTCGTTATGAAACTGCATTTGGGCTGCATCATATACCTGTTTCTCCTGCTCCAGGGTATAGAAGTACAGGAAGGTGAAAAGGAGCATAAATATTGAAGCTGATAGGGCAAGCAATAAGACAATCCGTGCGTATATAGTCTTAAGTTTTATCATACAAAACGTATTTACTGCAGGGTTTCATCATAGTATTATTTCCGGAACCGGAAGTGTTTTACCGGATTTAACTTATATCAATAACATGTCAAAACAAAGATAGTTATACACAACGCTTTATTAAATATGTTCATTAAACAAATAAGTCCTGTCTTTGGTTTTCAGATTATTGAATTTATCAGACAGAATTATAGATTCAGGTCATACCTGAAAACGGTTTTATACAAATGGCAGCTGTTGACATAGTTTTAAATTTATTTATCAAGGGCTATTATGCAATAACAAGGAAATGGTACAACTGAAAAACAAAATAAATTCTGGTTGTAAAGCTAAATGCCCTTTTACTTTCAATGCTTATTGATAACAATTTTTTTAACCATTACCGATTTATCTGTTGTTAATTTAAACAAATAAATACCGCTTTTCAATTGACTGATATCAATTTGTGTTGTTTTTTCTGACAACTCCTGTTCGATCAAAGTCAGGCCGTTTACAGCAGAAATAGTCAAAGAGTTACCTTTGGTATTTGGTGTTTCGATGGCAATAAAATCATTGGCAGGATTAGGAAATACTGAGAATAGTTTGTCTGATGCCGGGTTTTCATCCATTCCGAGGATAGCCTGTGAGCCACATTCCACACCATTTTTCACTGAATAAATGATTTCGGATGTATGATGATAGCCGGGGTCGTTCCAATGGATAACACCTTCCCAATAAATGGAATAGTACAAACCCAGCCCGCAGGTGTAAACATCTTCCTGTGTTGGAGCCGGGCCGGGAACATCATTAGGTCCCCAGCAGTTATCAATGCTGCAATAGCGTAAACCTCTATCGGGCTTTATGTGGTAAGTCCAGCGTTTTGCTCCGCAATAGTTCTCGAAGCGCAAGCTGTGACTGTTATAAAAATACTCAGCTGGATTGGTGTATTCGTAGGGAATTTGAGCTATTACCTCATTGGCTTTATATTTCAACGTAATAAAGTCATTCGTAGCAATGGAATTCCCTTTGTCAAATGCATGCCTGGTGGCGGTGTAAAAAACGGAATCAACCGAAATCACTTTGCCGGTTATGGTATAGCGGGTAAACCTATCAGCATCCTGCCCGGGAGGGCCATAGTTGTAATAAACTGTTTCATGGTACTGAAACACATCGCCAACAGCATAATCATAAACGATTCCGTTTGTAAGTTTTGCCATGCCCAAATCGGGCGATAAATTCCCCAGCAAATAAACCGGATTCAGTATTTCGGGGAAAGTGTCAACCTCGAAAAACTGAACCATTCCCAGGTTTTTGGCAACGATCACTTGTTTTTGATTTATTGGCGAATTGATTGTATTCCCCAATGCGTCGGTATGTATGATTTTATAAAACCGGGCCGAATCCACAAAATTCAATACTGTAATGGTATCGGCTTTGGTAAAAGTGAGATAAAATTTCTCTGTTGTGTTTT
Source organism: uncultured Bacteroidales bacterium (assembly GCA_903822525.1). Classification (GTDB taxonomy): domain Bacteria; phylum Bacteroidota; class Bacteroidia; order Bacteroidales; family UBA4417; genus UBA4417. The sequence continues at coordinate 19,670 of CAIJPI010000275.1, forward strand.
TATAAATCAGTGCAGAATCTCCTGATTGAACTGAAAAATTGAGGCTCAATGTATCGCCATTCAATGTGAAGAATTTGTAGGATTGGACGTTATTAAAATAGATTTCCGGTCCCAGCCATGTAGGGCGATTTTGCTGATAACATACCGGACCACCCCAGAAATGGCATATATCGCTTGGAATCAGATTGCCGGGATGTGTGAAATTGTAGTACACCGAGTCGGTTCCAACCAGCCGGGCTGAATCAAAAGCAATACTGAAAATAGAATCCGGGATGGGATAGTTAGTATAAACCTTACGGGAAGAAGCATTAAATAATTTATAATCCTGGCCGAAGGATAGAAGGGAGATTGACAGAATTGCGATTGACAGAATGGTTTTCATAAAAGATCGAATACAGGCAACTATAAAGAAGGTAAAAGCAATACCGGATATGAAAATACAGTGTTTGACAAGCAGCGTTTCACCTCGAGTAAAGCATTAACCAGCAAGGATTACAACAAAATTACTTTATTTTTACAAGTGGCAGAATTAAAATTATACCGTTTATTCTTTCCTTAGCGCCTGAACCAGATTTCTGCTCAGAGCTGATTTTACCGGGAAATAAATCCATGCAATCCCGTTCACTATGATAAGCAGGATAATCACAAGTAAAAATGAAGCAGGCACCTGAAAAGCAGGTGAAAAGAACGAAGGCAGAATACCGGCAAAGGCAGAGAGTAATCCAATACCAATTCCTGTCAGTAAAATAAAGAAGTTTTCGATAAAAATAAGTTTCAAAACGAATTTTCGGTTGATACCAATTGACTGGTATAGGGCGATTTCGTGTTTTCGTTCGTCCAGATTTTTCAGCAATACAATACCCAGCCCAAAGGTGCCGATTATTATTCCAAGACCTCCCAGCAGCATAAATACCGACAGGTATGTATTTTCGACCGAATTAAACAAAGCCAGTCGTTCAGATGTCGGTGTTACAGTTATTCCATAATCCTGAAAAAGATATCCGAGCCTTTCCGAAATTTCGGAACGTTTCGCAAA
>CAIJPI010000276.1 GCA_903822525.1 uncultured Bacteroidales bacterium
AATTTGTTATTTGCGTTGCCGATAAACGTCCTCAGCTCAGGCTTGAGTATGATAATGAAGGAGCAAAAAAGCCTGTTGATCCCGAAGAACTTATACTCGATGAGTTTGTTGAAGTAATGGGTTTAAAAGCAAAAGGGAAAAAACTCAGCAATCACCCGGTAAGCGCGATTGTATGGCTTGATCCTATACCTGTTGATGAGGAAGAAGAACCCGAAACAGAAACAGAAGCAGATGATGAACCTGTGGATGAAAATGAGGTTGAAACAGATGAAACTGATGAAATCGATAATACTGATGAAATCGATAATACTGATGAAATCGATAATACTGATGAAATCGATTTGCCCGAGGAAGAAGAATCTGCAGTTGTCGCAGATCCTTTGAAAATAAAGGAACCCAAGGAACCCAAAGCGCCAAAAGAGCCAAAAGAACCTAAAAAGCCGAAAGCACCTAAAGAATTAAAAGCAGCTGTTGAAATAGTCAGGCCTCATGTAAACCCTCCCGATTTCCCTGACGATGACGATGATGCCGGTGCCGGAATACAGATGACATTATTTTAATTTTACTGCAGTATAAAAGCGGGTAGAAAACCGAAAACTGAATAACTGAAATAAAAAATTATGCTTGACGATAAAATTCATGAAATCACCAAAGATGTACACTGGGTAGGCGTCCTCGATCGCGAACTGGTTACTTTTGATGTGGTAATGCATACTCCCTACGGGACTACTTACAATTCATATTTTATAAATGCTGATAAAAAGGCACTGGTCGAAACGGTTAAAGATAAATACTTTCCTGTTTTCCTCGAAAAGCTGAAACAGCTTACCGACCCTGCCGATCTGGAGTATATTGTAGTTAATCATACCGAACCCGATCATTCCGGAAGCCTCGGGAAACTGCTCGATATAGCTCCCAATGCCACTGTTGTCGGCAGCGGAAATGCTATCAGGTACCTGAAAGATATGCTGGGCCGTGATTTCCGTTACCTTCAGGTTCGCGACGGAGATATACTCGACCTGGGAAATAAAAAGATAAAAGTAATAGGAGCTGCAAACCTTCATTGGCCCGACAGCATTTATACTTTCCTGGAAGAAGAAAATATACTGTTTACCTGCGATTCATTCGGGGCTCATTATTGCGATTCGCGTATGTTCGACGATAGGGTAGGGAGTTGGGATGATGCATTCAGGTATTATTTTGATGTGATCCTGAAGCCTTTCAGTAAGTTTATGCTGAAAGCAATTGAACGAATACGGCCACTGCCAATCAGCATTATTTGCCCGGGCCACGGTCCTATATTGCGAACAAATTGGAAAAAATATGTCGATCTGAGCGAAAAATATGCAAAAGAAGCGCTTTCGCTCGGCGAGAAACCCATGGTTTTTATCCCTTATGTATCAGCGTATCATAATACATCCACACTGGCAGAAGCCATTGCCAAAGGTGTAAGCCAGGTGCCAGGGGTGCATGTTGAAGTGCACGATATCGAAAATATGTCGTTGGAGCATATGGAGTATTATATGGCCAATTGTACCGGGGTGATGATAGGCTCGCCAACCATTAACCAGAATATCCTGATGCCTGTTTACCAGCTTTTTGCTGCCATCAACCCACTCCGTGACAAAGGTAAACTTGCATCTTCGTTCGGCTCGTATGGCTGGAGCGGCGAAGCCGCTAAAATGCTCGAAACCAATATGGCTAACCTTAAACTGAAATATTTTGGCGAAGGTCTGTATATCAAATTCACGCCACACGAGGCGGGAATCAATAAAGGGATAGCTTTTGGCAAGGCATTCGCAGAACAAATGTTATTGCAGATTAATGCTGAATAATACACTGCGGTTTAGGGGATAATATTTTTTTTGATGTTAAAATTTTCCGGTATTATTGGTGTTTGTGCAATCTTGCTCTTTGCTGCCTGCAGCCCCGAGCGGAAACTTGCCATGAACTACGTGAAACACCACAAAGGAAACGGTATTATGATATTACCGCTTTTCGAAATCTATAAGGATAACCTGACAATTGAATACGATACAAACCGATCCTACAGCCCCGAACAGTTCGATTCTATTGCCTGGTCACAGTCATGCTATATTAAAAATGTTTCCGATTCCATATTTCTCACCCGCTTTACCAATAGCCTTATTAGCGAACTGACGGCATCAGGGTTTGATGTATACGTGGATGGAGGATCCGATGTTTTTCTGTCGTTACCCGATCCCAAATGGATGATACAGATTGCACAGCTTCAGCTTGAAGAGAATTACCGTATCGATGACAGAAATATGTATTCTATTGAAAGTGGCGAGCCCTATACCGAAGCCTTCAGGATAAACCAGGTAAGCATGAAAAGCTGGTTCGAAGTAAGTCGTGCCAATACCGGGAATAAACAGGTGTTGTATCTCGACGGGTATATACAGGATGATTTTCATGTTGGCGTCGACCTAGAC
>CAIJPI010000277.1 GCA_903822525.1 uncultured Bacteroidales bacterium
ATACCCTGAAAGGGTATTTTCCATTAGCGATGGGCATCGCCCATCGAATAAATGACGCAGTGTTAAATATGACCCTGTAAGGGTCGGCACGAAACAACGGCTGATGCTGCTAATGATTAACCAGCCCACCAAAAGAACAATGCCCTGTTAGAGCTGTCCTCCTGAAGGTAGACCGCCCCTACAGGGCTCATATGTTGTTGGTCAGCATTTCACACGATGGGCGCTGCCCATCGCTAATGGAAATTGCCCTTTCAGGGCTAGTTTGCAAATTTACCAGCACCCTTTCATGGCTATATTATTACCTTGGTAAACTGGTAAATTGTTACATTGTAACCAGCAAATAACACTGCACAGTTTTCGGCAATTAGTAGTGCACAGTTTTCGGAAAATAAGAATACACAACTTTCGGTAAATAAGAATGCATGATTCAAGGGAATTGGAATTGCCCATGGGCAATTCCAATTCCCTTGGTGAAGTCAAAAAGGTGTTATTTCGGTTGGTCCTTAACCTCCAACCAAAATGACTAAGAAAGACTTAAACAATTGGATCATGTATTACGAAATTAATAAACTGGGAAGATTTGGTTTTAGTGATGCCAGAATCGCCCGAGCTGTGGGAATGAACCGCAGGACGGTAAAGAAATATCTTTCGATGACAGAGCAGGATTTTGAGAATTTTCTGCTTGCATGCTGTCATAGGAATAAATTATTAGACCCTTATGAGTCATTTGTAAAGCTACAGCTTACAGACTTCCAGGATACTTCTGCTGCCCAGATCCATGACTGGCTCAAGGAGCATCACGCTAATTTTCCACAGGTAAGCCCTCGAACAGTTTACAATTTTGTGATGTATGTCCGAGGAAAACACAACCTTCCTTTTGTTAACCCAACACGGGAATATTGTTCTGTTGGGGAATTACCGTATGGTGAACAGGCGCAAGTTGATTTTGGCCAGTACAATATGCGTTTGAGTAATGGGAGCAGGAAAAAGGTACATTTTTTTGCAATGGTGCTCTCCAGAAGCCGAATGAAATTCCTTTGGTTCCAGGACAAGCCATTCATCACCCAGGCAGTTTGTCAGGCTCATGAGAAGGCATTTGCCTTTTTCAGTGGTATCCCCAGCACCATTGTCTATGATCAGGACAGGACGATAATCGTGGATGAAAACCTGGGCAATGTGATACTTACTGCGACCTTCAAGAAATATACAAGTTCCAGAGGTTTTGCCTTGCATTTTTGCAGGAAAGCCGATCCTGAAAGTAAGGGGAAAATAGAGAACGTCATTCAATATGTAAAGAAAAACTTCCTATACAACAGACTTTATCAGGATGATGAAACTCTTAATACCGATGCCCAGTCATGGCTTGTCAGAACAGCCAATTTCCTGCCACACAACCTGACTAAGAGGTCGCCTGAAAGTGAATATTTTATTGAGAAAGAATATCTGAACCATTACACACCCTTACTTATTGAGAACATGGAGAAGAATTTATATAACGTTAGAAAAGTCAACAACATAGCCTATAAGAGCAATTTTTATGACCTTCCTCTTGGTACATATAAAGGCGAGGGAACACAAGTAATCGTTAGAGAAAATGACGGTGTTCTTGAAATATACAATCTGCTGGGGAAATTATTATGTACCTGGACTGTTTCGGATAAAACTGGACAAACTTTTTCCAATACAAACCACCGAAGGGACAAATCAAAAAGTGTAAACGAAATGATTGCCCAAGCTTCTAATAGTTTCACTAATAAAGAGTTGGCTTTAGGTTATATACAGACAATACGAGAGAAACTCCCCAGGTATACCAGAGACCATTTGCAAGTCATTTTAAAAGCCCTGAACGATGTAGAGCAGGTTTTTGCTGATAAAACATTGAACTTTTGCTTGCAGAACCAGCTATTTAATGGTCAAGAATTTGAACAGGTACTTCAGGTAATCATTTTTGAAAACCTACCACTAACCCCAAAGAACGCTATTAAACTTCTCGACAAAAATCATGAGGAGAAAGCCAGTCAGAGTCCAGATAAAAGTAATATAGAAGACTACGAAGCCATTATTAATCAACAAATTAACTCAAATGACAAAAACAGAACTGATCAAAAGTCATTGTAAATACCTAAATTTAACCGCCCTATCAGTTCATCTCGATGAAATATTATCAGAGGCTGAAAATGAGAAAGTTAGTTATTTGGAACTCATTAAAACCCTTATGGAGAAAGAAATAGCCCACAGGCAGGAGAAAGACCTCCAGAAACGAACCCACGAAGCCCACCTGCCACTATGTTACAACCTTGATCTTTATGATTTTACTGTTGCCAACGGATTGGATAAGAAGCAACTTAACCAACTTCGTGAACTCAAATGGCTCGAACAAAACTATAATGTCATTCTTATGGGTCCATCAGGAACTGGGAAGACGTATATTGCAGCTGGCTTGTGTTTTGATGCCGTTCACAAAGGCTTCAGGGCTTATTTTAAAACCATGGAAGGCCTTATCAAAGTGCTGAAATTGAAAGATATAACAAGATCAGCAGCAACGGAATATAAACGGATTATGAGGTCGCACCTACTTGTTATTGATGATATTATGATGTTCCCCGTAACACAACAGGATGCAGTGGCCTTCTTTAATTTGGTTAATGAACTCCATGACAGAACTTCACTTGTGATCACAACCAATAAATCGCCAAGGGAATGGGCTGATGTTCTCAAAGACAGTGTGTTAACTACCGCACTTTTGGATAGAATATTATACCGATGTGAAATTATTAAGCTCGAAGGAAAAAGTTATAGAATGGAAAACAGAAAAACAATTTTTGAAAATAAATTATCCTAATTTTGACTCATGATCATGCATCCAGATTTATTCAAAACTGTGCACTCTTATTTTCCGAAAACTGTGCACTACTAATTGCCGAAAACTGTGCATTGTTGCTTTCTGGTAACA
>CAIJPI010000278.1 GCA_903822525.1 uncultured Bacteroidales bacterium
GTACCCTAACGGATCAAAATATTGGGGGGGGACGGCTTCCTCCAGCACTTTCTTTTTCGACACCTATTTGGTTCACCAGTTTGCATCGGCGCACAAGGAGCAGGACAGCGACAACAATACTGTTCTGAACCTGAGGATTGATTTTGAAAACAGCAATCCCAGTCCTGTCTTCGAAGAAAGAGATCCGCTGACTTCAAAAACCAGTTTTTTCAAGGGGAATGATGCTTCAGCCTGGAAAACAGATATCTCTACCTTCGGCACACTGGCATACAAGGACCTTTACAATAATATCGACCTTGTTTATCATAACACCTCCCAGGGAATTAAGAGTGATTTTATAGTTCATCATGGCGGAAAGTTTTCGGATATAAAACTGAAATACAGCGGGGTGACGGCAATTTCAATTAATGCACAGGGTGCTTTACAACTATGTACTGACGAGGGAGAAATAACCGAACATATACCCGAAGCGTACCAGCTTATCGATGGCACGAAAGTCCCGGTAAAGGTTACTTTTAAAATTGAAAAAGGATTTAAAGCAGGTTTCTCAGTCCAGGATTTCAATCCGGATTATGATCTGGTGATCGACCCGCAACTTGTGTATTGCAGTTATTTTGGCGGTAATAATGATGACATCTTTGCCTCAGAAATCATCAGGGACAGTAAAAACAACATTTACTTTGCAGGGCGGACTATAAGTTCCGATTTCCCTACAACGACCGGGGCTTTTTTAACCTCAACGGCAGGTGAAAGCGACGCTTTCGTTATAAAACTTGATCCTACAGGAACTAAGATGCTTTTCTGCACCTATATCGGCGGACCAGGCAACGATCTTGGTTTTTCACTGAAACTTACCGGTTCAGCCGACGATATTCTGGTTCATGGAATGGCTGGAGAAGGCGCCTTTCCGACTACTGCAGGTGCCTACCAGACGATACAGGCCGGGTATGAAGACTTTTTTATACTGAAACTAAACAATGGAGGTAATAACCTTATTTTTTCGACACTGGTTGGTGGTTTTACCGATGAAGAAGCAGGTAATTTTTGCGTGGACAAGAACGGCGATATTTATGTTGTAGGGTATGCAGGGGTAGGATTCCCGACAACTTCGGGCGCATATCAGCAAATTGTAACAGGCGATTATGATGCCTGTGTATTCAAATTAAGTGCCGACGGAAGCCAGTTGTTGTATTCTACGCTTATTGGTGGTCCTGATCGCGACAGGGCAGGTGGCATTGTGCTCGACGCTCTTTCGAATGTGTATATATCGGTGTGGATTTTAGGCGATTTCCCTACTACTTCAGGAGCTTACGACAGGACTTTTAACGGGGATGCCGATATTGCAATCTGTAAGTTTGACCCCACGTTGTCGAACCTTATTTTTTCAACTTTAGTAGGTGGTCCGGGCGAAGATTTAACCATATTAGAGCTGATGCTCGATAAAGATAACAACCCGGTTTTCACCGGCAGGGCAGCCTCAGGTTTCCCCACTACAACCGGCGCTTTCGACCAGACTTACAATGGCGGGTTAACTGATGGCATTATTGTAAAACTGAGTAAGGATGGAACCCAATTGCTCTATTCGAGCTATATCGGAGGCCCCGGAGATGATTTTGCCCGAGACTTTACAATTGACTACCAGGGAAATCTGGTTATAACCGGATACTGTGGAACCGGGTTTCCGCTTACCGCCTGTCCGTATGATGATACTTACAATGGAGGCACTTCCGATTGTTTTATAACAAAATTCGATATCAGCACATCTTCACTGCTGTATTCCTCCTATTTTGGCGGAAGCGGAAATGAAACGGGTAACAATATCATAACTTCAGCTGATACCATTATCTTACTTGGATCAACATCGTCACTAAATTTGCCGGTCACATCCAACGCTTACGATCAAACCTATAATGGCGGAACCAATGATATGTTTGTAGTAAAAATTCTGCCTGGTGCCGGCAATGTTCCCATAGCAAAATTCAGCAATAAAGCTGTTTCGTGCGTAAATCAGTCCGTAAATTTTATAAACTCTACCTCATTGGGGACTGACTTTAAATGGGATTTTGGCGATGGCGATACTTCAATCACTCAAAACCCTTCCCATAGTTATTTCCTGCCGGGCACTTATACAATACGTTTATTAGCATCAAATCTGTGTGGCAGCGATTCCATTACCGGAACCCTCAAAATAGAAGGTTATATGTCCATTGATTCTGTTTCTATTTGCAATGGCGATTCCGTAGTGGTTAATGGTTTATACCGTTACAGTTCAGGAAATTATGATGTGAATTTCCCTCTGAGTTCCGGATGCGACAGTATATTTCGCACAACCCTTTCGCTGGTAATACTGCCTCCTACTTCACTTCCCGACAGTATTGAAATATGTTACGGTCAGTCGGTACTATTAGATGCGGGCAATTGTAAAGCGTGCAGATACCTTTGGTCGGATGGATCATCAGGCCATTCCCTGTTGGTCGACAAAGAAGGTAAATATTACCTTGAGGTTTCTATAGGCTCCTGTATTACCAATGATTCAATAAAGGTTAAAACCTGCGACCTTTTTCTTCCCAATGTATTCACACCCAACAACGATGGCAAAAACGAGCGGTTCAAGCCGGTATATCAGGGTGTTATACGGTCGTACCAGGTTGTTATCATTAACAGGTGGGGGCAGCAACTCTACGAATCAACCGATGCCTATGCCGGATGGGACGGAACTTTTAACGGAAAACAGTGCCCCGATGGTGCTTATTTTTACATGGTAAAATATTCGATGGGGTCGGAACCTTCGTCAATAACACAAAGGGAAAAACGGGGTTCCATTACTATTTTACGATAGCAGCAGCGATTTCATTGAATGTACGAATGTAGATTCTGATCCAGTAAAATGGATCTAAAAGTCGGCTATTATTTGCTTTTTGTCACTGCCGGATCACCGAACTGAGCTGCCCAAATAATGGATTCGAGCTGCCGGATATAGTCGCGCTTTGTTTTATTCGGATTATAAACATAGCCATCGAACACAATGATCCGATGCCTGGGAGCGTCAACGATTGAATAATTTATAAATGGGCCGCCCATAAAATCACCTTCTGTTTTCCATAACCCACGCGTTTCGATGGCATACATCTCTTTGAAAAGAATTTTCTGTGAAAGGGGTATGTAATTATCTTTCTCAGTTGTCATATAAGAGCCTGCAAGCGGCCCGGGAACATACAATCTGGCATATCGGTCGCGGGTGGCCACTACTGATGCAGGATTAAGCTGTGCAGTATCCTTGTATAGAATAGTGTATATCATCAACCCCAGGCTCATGGTAGTAGCTTCGCAACGCAGCCATACAAAATCCTTTGTTTTTTTTGCCAGGTAGAAGTCACGCGAAATAATCATGCTGATACCGAAATCGTCGTTGAGCTGCTTCGCGATTTCAGGATTCCCGCTTAAAGCATTCATTGCACTGAAGCGAGCCCTTTCGTTTTGCTTAAACAATTCCAGGATTGCTGCACCATGTGAAACAAACAGGTTCAAAAAAGCTGTATCCGAACCAGCCTTAACTTTTACTACGCGTTGAGGGTGCGACCATACATTGGTAAGTGTTTCAACCTTGCTTTTTTTATTCCCTGCATCCACGTCAGCCATCAGTATATTCCTGTGCGACTGCAATACCCTGCTGAAATCTTTTTGTACAATATGAATAAGCGTAAATTCAGGTTCAGCTTCGGGAAGGCCTTGTATGGAACAGGTCAGTGCAGCCCTGATGCTGTCACCTACCGCACCGGACCAGTTAGCATTACTACATACCACAAGTATTTCGGAACTACGCCCTGTGGAATCAGGGGCTTTACTGTTGCTGTCACTGCATGAAACCCATACCACGGAAGCGATCCATACAAAAATCAACGTTATGAATCTCATCAGGATTGGATACTTGCTCAATTCTGCTATATTTATGCTGTATAATATTTTCCGACACCAGTGTGCCGCGAAATGAGTAACGGATGAAAGGCCAGTGGACGCTCTCTGATAAATTGAAGCTTTCCCGTTTTTTAATCCGTTTCAGGCCACCTTTATACTGCCGGCAGTATCACTTTAATTTTTTGCCCGACTTTAAGGTCGACTTTATCCGTGATTTTATTCCACTCTTTCAGCTGATCGATGGTAACTCCATCATATTTTTGAGAAATACTCCAAAGGGTGTCGCCGGGCTTCACTGTATAATAAACCATTTTTAAATCGCCTTCTGCACTGTTTGTTGTTCCTTTCGGGGCGGTTTCCTTTGCTGTTGCTTTTGCGTTGCTTCCACTGTCGGGCGAATTTACCCTGAGTTTCTGGCCAACAAGCAGATCGTTGGTTTCGAGCGAATTCCAGGCTACAATATCTGCTGAAGTTATACCGTAGGTGCTTGCTATTTTTGTGAGTGTCTCTCCTTTTTTTACAATATAGTACTTAGCATTTGATGCTAACTCCCTGGAATGTACCGAAGGCTTTTCATTTGCAGTATCCACATTTTCAGCCATTTTATCTTCCGCAACGATTTTACCCGGCGAATTCACCCTGATTTTCTGGCCTACCAGTAAATTATGGTTTTTCATCTTATTCCAGGCCATCAGGTTTTTAGTAGTAACATGGTATTTTGCTGCAACTTTACCGAGCGACTCACCTTTTTTAACCGAATAATAAACAGGCTTTACTGTAGTCGTAACCGGTTTATTTTCGACTGAAGCCATAGTTTTTTCAGGAGCAAGTGAATCAGTTTTTACTGCAGCATCCTGTGCATCCGGAACAGTTTTGGGAGCTTTAGCCTGAACAGCGGGCTGCCTTATCTGTAAATATATTTTCAGTGCCTGTCCTTTATAAACAGATGATTTCTTCAGCTTATTCCACTTTTTAATTTCGGAAGTAGAGCAATCGTATTTTCGGGCAATGGTTGCCAGGGTTTCGCCTTTGTGGACCTTATGGGTGATTTTCTGAGTAATAATATCATAATCGGCATTATCCAGCGGTTTAAACTGGTTAGGGTCATACCCTTTCAGCTGGTAATATGCGTATAAGGAAGGTTCATTATTTATAAAGTCAGCGATCGACTTTTGTGGTAAACGGATAAAAAAAGGATTGGTAGCAGTTGCCGGAATAAAACCGGTGCGGAAAGTGGGATTCAGAAATTCGAGGTCGGTGATGCTCAGCTTCAGTTTATCGGCCAGTATACCCAGTGTAAGTGGCTGATGAACGGCAACTGTATCGGTTTCGTGATACAGTATCTTAGGCAGAACCGGATAAATATTATGCTCGTTTGAGTATGCCATAACATAATTTACCGCTATAAAAGCAGGCACATAATCGCGGGTTTCGCGCGGCAGATAGGGCATAATTTCCCAGAACGTCATTTTCCCTCCTGAGCGCCTGATGGCCTTATTTACATTACCCGGGCCCGAATTATATGCAGCCAGTACCAGCAGCCAGTCGTGGTACATATTGTAGAGGTCGTTAAAATGACGGCAGGCAGCTACGGTAGCTTTAATAGGATCGTTGCGATCGTCAACATAAGAGGTTACTTCCAGCCCGTATACTTTCCCGGTATAATACATAAACTGCCACAATCCTCCAGCACCAACCCTTGAGCGGGCTTTTGCATTGAGCGCGGATTCAACTATAGCAAGATATTTTAACTCGAGGGGAACATTATATTTATCAAGCTGCTGTTCAAATATCGGGAAATACATCTGCGCCAGTCCCAGTACACGGGCTGTTGTACCTCTTTTTTTATTGGCATACATGTCAATAAACATCCGGATATAAGGATTGTAGATAAGATTTATAGGCGATTCCACATCGAGGCGCTGCATACGGTAATAGTAAACCGAATCGGGATAGGTAGGAATAAAATTGGGCAGAAAGTTATATTTATTCTCATTCAGGCGACTCTTTGTATTTTCGCTGCTTTCGAAATATTTGAGGGTGCTAAGGCTATCGAGTGCTGCAACAATAAAATTATCCCCCACAAACTCAAAATCTCCTGTTGCCTTCTCAGGCGAAGAATATTCACCGGCTTGCTGGGCCTGCATGGTAACGGTAATCCCGAGAAGAAGTATTAATAACAGCCTGAGTGTTTTATTCATTATGTATTCCTCAAATTTTAAATGCTGGAAATTCTATTTTAGCACAATCCGGCTCATGGAAAGTGCAACCGTTAAAAATACAAAAAACACATGGGTCGAAATGTGTCTCTTGTATAATTAATGCACAATCGCTTGTTCAAAAAAATAACGCTTGCAAGCCCGGTTTTGGTATTCGAAAAAAATTTTTATCCGGAATTTTTCTAACCCCTATCGGACACGCTGAAAGTGTTTCTCCCTGAAAGCCTGAAAAAGTATATTACTACTTCCCTGTATTTGGATCTGATTTCGGATCCGGATCTTCTTCTTTAATCCCGTCCTTAAAGCTTTTAACGCCTTTCCCAATACCTCTCATGAGTTCAGGAATTTTTTTTCCGCCAAAAAGTAAAAGTATGATGGCTAGGATAAGAATAATTTCAGTTGGCCCAAGTTTACCCATAATATTTGTTTGTTTTTCTTTGTGAATGGTGCAAAGTTAAGGCAAATACATACGCAATAATGCACCTTCTAACATAAAAGTTCTAAAAATACAGAAATCAGGATACCTTCCAGTTATTCCGCTTGCTTTCCCAACATGCTAATTTTAAATAATATACCTATGTGGTATTGCATTTAGAAAGAAAATAAAGCCTGACACTCTTCTACTAATAAGCTTTAAAAAGTGAATTGATAAATGCTGGTTGAGGTTAAATATTTAACCACCCTGAAGGGTTCTGAACGATGGTTCCCTGCCAAAGTTCAAAGTGCAGGCGCGATTTGGATTCACCCTGTGCGGTCGAAATCGTTCCCAGCGACTGCCGGGTTTTTAGTTTATCTCCCTTTTTTACGGTAACGGCTTCCAGGTTCGAATATACCGTCAGGTAATCGCCATGTCGCACAATCACAACATAATTCAGGTTGGCAATAAATAAAACACTCGAAACTTCGCCGTCGAAAATTACTTTAGCCTGCGCTCCCGGTGCTGAAATAATATCAATTCCATTATTCTTGATCTTGATATTCTGAAATTCGGCATGCGGATGCTCACCAAAAGAGGAGATAACGGAACCCCTGTCGACGGGTGATGGCAGACGCCCTCTGTTCCCTGCGAAACTACCGGTAAGTGCCACATCTTCAGCTGAAACCGACATGCTGTTATATCGCACAGGCGCAGCTTTAACCGGAAGCGGTCGCGATTCTTCAAGCCTGGCAATGGGTTCGGATTTTATAGGTTCGGGTGCTTTCAATCCGGGCTCGGATTTAGCTTTCAGCTTTTTATCAGCCTCGGCTTTAAGCTTCGATTTCCGCTCGGCTTCGGCAAGGGTTTTTCGCTCGGTTTCGGCGGCTAATGCAGCTTTACGGGCCACTTCCTCATTAGCTTTCTTTATTTCAGAAGCAACCAGGGCTTCAATAGCGTCCTGGAGATTATTTAAAGCAACTTCATTGTTGCGAAGTTTAACGAGCAACTTTTTTTCCTGCGAAGTGAGGCTTTTTATTTTTTCATCTTTCTGGCTTTTTTCATTATCCAGTGCATTGCGCTCCTTCTCCTGCGAATGTTTCAGGGTAAGCTTTGAAGACTTTTGATTCTCAAATTCAAGTTTTTTGGCAGCAAGAGCCCTTTGCGCTTCACTGATGGTTTTAACCTGCGACTTCCTGTACTCCGTATATTGCTGAAGGTATTTCAACCGTTTATAAGCCTGGTTAAAATTGTGCGATGAAAATAAAAACATAAGCCGGTTGTAAGCGCTCCTGTTCCGGTAGGTGGAGTAGATTATCCGGGCATATTCAGCTTTAAGGCTGTTGAGGTTGAGCGTGATGCGGTTAATCGTATCACTCAGGCTCCTCACCTGGCTGTCGATGCCTCCCACCTCCTCTTCAATTTCATTAATCAGTTCTTCCCGCTTATTGATTTTTTTATTGATCAGGATTAACTGGTTCAGATTGGCCGATTTATTTTTTTGGTCTGTTCCAGCTCCTGGTTCATTTCAATGATTTCTCTTTCCAGCTTCGACTTTCGGCTTTGCAGTTTGTTTCTATCATTCTGAGCAATAATGGTAAAAGCCATAAATCCGAGCAATAGCAAAGCCAGACTGCTAACCAGCATGAATGTAAACCGTGAGCTTTTTCGGGTATTTTCAGCCATTATTTCTCAGGATGTAAGTCTGTTATTTCGGTATAGCTTTCAGGAATCCTGAAAGGAAAGGTAAGTTCCTGGTCCAGTTGTATTTTCGAATAGCGGATATTAATCCTGACCTTTTTATCGTCTGTCTCCACTCTGAAATCAAGTTTCGATGGAATCAGTTTCCCATCCACATCGGTAAATTCAGCATATGTAGCTAAAAATTTACGGCTATCACGCTCTGCTTCCTTCAGCAGAACCTTTGTAATTTTAAAATTTTCAGCATCAAGCCATATGCTCTGAATAGGGATGCTGATATCGTCCTCGCTGCGCCTAACATACCTGCGGAGTTTTCGTCTGTCGGTGGTATTAAGCTTATATTGCTGGTTTTCGATTGAGGCTTTGAACGCATTTGAATCGTATAACGAAAAATCGTTGCCGATCAGGAAAGCCTGTGCCATGTCGTAGTCGAGCGTTTTGTTAAGCAACTGGTTGATATAGGCAAAATCGCGCAAAAAATAAGTATTACTTAACCTGTTAATATATTTTATCGAATCCGGTGTAAGCATAAACCGAACGGCTTCGATTCCAAGGGCAGGAGTTATCGAAATCCAGATGATGCTGTCGTGAGCAATTCGCAGGTTTCCCGAAACTGTTGTTTTCTTACGGCCGACCTGATAGGTCACATTAAACTTAGCCGAAAACTCATCGAATTTTAACTCATGCTCCTTCAGTTTGCTCATCAGGAAATGATCCCCCTGCTCTTTGAGCGGCTCACGGGCGGCTTTCCGGCTGCCGGTGCATGCTGCCAGTGCAGAAGCGAGAAAAAATAAAATAAAAAAACGTAAACTCAGGCTGATGAATCTATTCATACAACTTCCTTTCCTTTATTTTTTTCTCCAGGAATTCTGAACCTTTACCTGCTTTCAGTGCATTCTGCCACTGCATCACAGCCTTGTCAGTTTCTAACAGTTTAAAGTAAACATCACCGAGATGTTCCAGTAAATCAGCATCAGGAACTGGCGTTGCGGCTACGGCTTTTTCTATCCAGACCACGGCTTCACTATATCGTCCCAACTTGTACAGAACCCATCCATAGGTATCCATATCAGCGGGATTGGCGGGGTCTAATTTCACAGCTTTTGCAGCCATGGTTTCAGCTTTATCGAGGTTTTCGTTCCGTAACGAGAGGTAATAGGCATAATTATTTAATACATAACTGCTTTCAGGATCAATTTTTAAGGCTTTTTCATAGCTTTCATCCGAAGCACGGTAGTTTTTTACCCTGTGGTAAGCATCGCCAAGGGAAGTATAAAACTGCGCCATAAGTGCATTGTTCCCGCTCACAAGTTTTAAGCCTGTATTAAAACTGCTTATCGATTCCTCTGTTTTTTTTCTCTCCATCAGGGCAATACCCTTATACAGGTATGGTACCGGAAGCAGCGGAAATAGCTCTATGGCACGGCTGCTTTCTTCTTCGAGCGCACTATAATCAGCCAGCTGGATTTCGGCTGTCAGCAAGCTTTCCCATACGGCATAACGGCTGCTGTCAATACGTATCACATTTCTGAATTCGTCGCGTGCTTCGCTGTACCTTTTTTCATCAAGCAGAAAATCGCCATACATGGAGTGCGCTTTAGGTTCAGCGGGATGTGTTTTAACGAGTATCTGAGCCAGTTCGAAAATATCCGCCTTATTTTCAGTATACAATTCATTAACTGTAAAATACGAGAGGAGTACCCTGATTTTGGTGTCGATATCAAGCGCCGGATTGGCAAAACCAAGCTTCAGCTCAACAAACGACCGTTTTTTATCGCCTTTCTGCCTGTAATAATCCGATAACGTAATGTGGATATAGGGATTCTCCGGATCTTTACTCAGCACCTGCTGGTAATACCTTATGGCATCGTCAGGTCTGCCGGCCTGCATATACATTTCGGCTAAAACTGAGAGGTACCTGATCTCCTGGTCAGGAAATTCTTTAAGAAGTTTTTCTATTTCAGCAGCCGCCAGCTCTGTTTTCTTCTCAATCAGCAGTATCCGTTGTTTCTGCATGGATATCTCTTCGGTAACGCCAATGATCTCTTCGATTTTATCGTAGATTTTTATGGCATTACTGCCATCGTTATTCATCAGGTAGGCGTTAGCAAGTTCATAGAGGTAATCAACATTTCCGGGATCCTTATCCACCAGTTTCTCACAGGTTTCGAGCAGCTTTTTCTTATTTCCGGCTTTCCCGTAAACTTCTACAAGCAGCAGCTTATACCATTTGTTTTCCGGTTCAATTTCCGATGCCTGCTCAGCAAAACGGGATGCTGAACTATAGTCATTGCTTTCGAAATACAGCTGTGCAAGCTCATACATGGAAGCCGAATGCTTAGGATTTTTCGCAAGACACGATTCATACAACGAAATAGCCTTCGCCGTATCACCCATCAGCCGGGCATTGGTTGCATCAATAAAAAGATTCGTGATTTCACTTCTGTTTTCATTAACCCCCTCGGTGACTTCCGTTTTGTGCCTCTTCTTTTTCTCGCGTTTTTGCGCATTTGCCAATCCGGGCCACAAAATGACCAGTAAAAACAGTATCGTGAATATCCTTTTCATCTATTTCTCTATACGTTATATGTTATTTGCTAAGGAACTGTTTAACCTTTAGTGGGTACAGTCCTTTTCTCTGAAAGCCCTACCCAAACTTCCCTCGCCTCCTCGCCCCATCACTCCCTCACCCCATCTCTCCCTCGCTCACTCTCTCGCTCACTCTCTCGCTCACTCTCTCGCTCACTCTCCCGCTCACCCCATCGCCCCATCACTCCCTCGCCCCATCACTCCCTCTCCCTGCCTATTTCACCCCCGTATGCCCGAATCCACCTTCTCCTCTTTCGGTTTCTGACAAGGTTTCAACCTCGTTCCAGCTGATATGTTCAAAACGTGCAATAACCATCTGGGCAATCCGCTCACCTGGTTCAAGTGTAAATGGCACATCCGACAGGTTTACCAGTATTACTTTTATTTCGCCCCTGTAGTCGGGATCAATTGTACCCGGAGTATTTACAATGGATATCCCGTGCTTTGCTGCCAGCCCGCTACGCGGCCGAACCTGGGCTTCGTAGCCTTCGGGCAGTTCAATATATAATCCTGTCGGAACTAACGATCGTTCGAGGGGTTTAAGTATAAGCGCTTGCTCCAGGTCGGCCCGGAGATCGAGACCAGCCGAATGAACTGTTGCATATTGAGGTAGCGGAAAACGGGATCGGTTTACAATATTTACCTTCATAGTATCAGGCTTCATGAATCAGTATACAGGTTAAGTTCGTTTTAAGAGTGATTTGAGCTTTTGCAAATCTATGTTTTCTCTTTTTAAAACAAAAAGCACAAAAGCAATTATATAAATCGTATTCAGCCCTATTCTTGCTCCCAGGCTGGGGGGAGAGACAAATAAACTTAAAAGGTAAATACCGATTCCCGTCACGAAATAAAGAATAATCGTTTTCCAGTCGTACGGGATTGGATAATACTTTCGGCTTAAGTAGTAGCTGAATATCACCATCGCCAGGTAGCTGAACAGGTATCCCCAGGCAGCAGCCATAAAACCATAAACCGGCATAAAAACAATATTTATTACCAGGTTTATTCCCAGGCCAAGCAACGTGATAGTCAACGCATACCGGGTTTTGCCCGATAATTTATACCACATGGATAAATTAAAGACAATTCCCAGCAAAATATTGGCAATAAGCATAATGGGCAATACCCCTATGCCACTTCTGAAGTTTTTGCCCAACAGCAGCGCAAACACTTCAGGATACATGGCTATAGCCAGGAATATAAGAACACAAAAAGCCACAAAATATTTCATTACATCCGCATATACTTTCTTCATATCATCACGAGCGGAAGAAGCAAAGAAAAAGGGTTCAGCGGCATAGCGGAACATCTGAACGAATAAAACCATAAAAACTGCCAGTTTCACATTGGCATTAAAAATCCCCAGCTGATCCTGCCAGGGCATTGATGCCGGAGCAAAAAACCGGAAGAAAATTCTGCTTATAAAATCGTTCGCAACCCCCGGTAACCCCGCAATCATAAGGGGAAGGGAATAAAGCATCAGCTCATTAAACTGCTGTTTCGAAAAAACCAGATGTAATTTCAGCAGGCGGGGAACAAAAAGCAATAACGAAACAATGCAACTCAGCAGTATAGCCACTAAAATATATCCGTAATCGGGCGTAGCCGGAATAAAATGCAGCAAAAAGGAATCGGGATGGGTTACAAAATAAGAAGGCAGAAACAGGAAAAGAAATAAGTTGAAACTTACCTCCGAAAGAATTTTGATGCTGCGGAAAGTTGCAAATTTTACGGCTTTGTTTTTATACCTGAGTTCGGCAAAAAGTATGGCTGTAAAACAATCGATTGCAAGGATAAGAGCTGAGTACAGTATATAGTTTACCGGGTGTTCTGCAAAAGCACTCAGCTGGCCTGCGAATAGGGTTATCAGGATCAGGAACGAGAGGGATGTAGCTCCCAGCGACATAAGGGCCGTCGAAAATATAACTTCAGCGCGGCTTTTGTCCTTGCTGGCAAACCTGAAGAAACCGGTCTCCATCCCAAAGGTAAGCACCACCTGCAACAGCGCAATATAAGCCAGTAATTCCGAAGCCAACCCGTAATTTCCTGTGGTGAGCATACGGGTGTATAGCGGTACAAAAAAGAAATTAATAATGCGTGCCACTATGGAACTCAGTCCATAGATCGCAGTTTGTCCGGCCAGTTGTTTTAAAGGATTCAAACAGGTAGTTTGGTTAAACCTGCAAAAGTAAACAATAATGCGGGCATACAGAATATATTGCGAATTCCTTATGTTTCGGTAGCCGGATTACATGGTTATAATTTAAGAGGCCTATTCTCTGATAAACAGTTCGGTAAATTATTCTTCCTTGTTATAAGAAAAATTTCTTAAGAGCAGATTATCTGCATTTTAAGATGCTAAATATTCATCTTACATATTGTTGATAATGAGTTGATTATAAATATATAACAAAATAATATATTTCGAAACTTTTAGTATATTTGCATATACCGATTTATTAATATTTTTCAGTTTTATACCATTACAAGTTTCAACGTTTATCTGACTTGCAACTCATTATAGCCTGTATATACTCTTTTAAAAATGCTAAAAGCCAAACATTTAATTCAGGAACAGTTTTTTCAGGCTTTACGAACGGAAATTAACCTCAAAGTTGGCTATCCTATAAGCAGCAAGCCGGAATGCGAGGCTGTATCAAGGCTGATCATGCATGATGGTCTGGGACTTGTTTCTGAATCCACTCTTTACAGGTTTTTCCAGAAAAATTATCAGAAAACATTTTATATTCATACCCTCGACCAGCTTTCGATGTTTGTGGGATACAAAAGCTGGTACGATTTCGAAAATGCCCGGCAGAAATTACATGAATTTGAATTCCAGTATGGGCTGTCGTCACTACATTCTGAAAACAAATCTTTACTGCAGATCTGCATCCACCAGGGCCTTTTCAAACCTGTAATGGAGTTTATCGGACAAATACCGGCCGATCTGAGCTATGATGAGAAAATCCGGCTCGGATTTGAATTTTACAAAGCTGCCTATACCAATCCCAAAAGCAATATCGGATTATATAAAAATATACATTCCAGCAAGCTTATCCGTACCTGTTTCTTTGAGCTGATGGCCGATCCTACCTTTTCCATTCCCGATTATGAAACAGGCCTTGAGTATTATCTTTTAAATGTTAAACCAGGAAACAGCATTTCCGACCTGAATGATTTTATCTTTGCTCATACCCTTTTGTTACGCAAATATCTGATTGACAAGGATAAGTCGAATGCAAAAATAAAATTGCGTTTACTATACGAAGAGTACAAGCTCAGCCCCGAACAAACCGGAAGCCTCCATTTATTTCCTTCTATTCGATATCTTACCCTGCGGATATTCTATTATTTATACTTTGGGCATATCGGCCAGGCCGAAAGCTATGCCGAAGAACTGGTGCATTTTTGTGCAGACAAGGTGCAGGAATGGGATACCATTCAGAAAAAAATAGCATTCAATATTGTCGCCGATACATTTGTA
>CAIJPI010000279.1 GCA_903822525.1 uncultured Bacteroidales bacterium
CCGTTTCGGCAATGGCACTTTCATCTTTCTTTAAGCGGATGGTAACTTCGAGGTCGCCGCTCACGGTGGCTGTGCCGGTTTTAAGTACCCAACCGAATTTTGAGGCTGTAAGGCTTACCGCCTGCGGCAAAGCCAGGAACGAGGCCGAGCCCAACGCATCGGTAAGCCTTTTGCCTGCTCCGCTCAGGGTTACCGAGGCTCCCGGCAGGGCGCTGCCCGTGGCATCGTCGAGTACTTTAACCGTAAGTGTGTAAAAGGGACGGGGAAGGGAAACCGAAGTAAACACGCTGTATTCGCCGGGATTGAAATGGAGGGTCTGCCCCGCGGCATTAGTTACTGAAAGGGCTTCGCCGGTAAAATAATCGTACCAGGTGCCGGTGCGGGTAAAGCCGGGAGCCATATCGAAGCCGGTAACACCCATATTCAGTGCCATTACCACATCCATACTGCTATGGCTTATCCACATTCGCTTACCGTTGCCTCCCAGGTCTTTGGTAAAAATTCCGTAACGGAAAGCATCGCTCTTGCGCAATTGAGCCATGGCACCTACCACGCGGTTTAGATGCTCCCGTGCAGGCTGATCCATATAATCCCAGCGTACCGGCTTCGTAGCTACCCGCCCGCCATTGAAAAAGATACTGTAATCGTAAGCTGTTTCCGTAAATTCATACATCATTTTAGGTCCCGGTATACCCATAAACTGTACAGCGGCCATTTCCATCCGTTTAACGGCAGTAAGCGTATCTTTAACGGAATAGCTGCCACTTACATTTCCATTCGACAGATTTTCGAACATCACACGCTCTTCATCGTGATTGTCCATATAATCGACCAGGTTGGGATAATTCCACCCACGGCTGGCATGATGGGCCCACGACACATCCGAATTGGTCTGCCATCCCATCGCCACCTGCTTGTACTGGCTTTGCATAGCACTCCACAGCAGCATACCGGTATTGGCAAGGACTTTTTCCTCATCATTCTGCGCCAGGTGCTCCAGTATCATATATGCAGCCGGATTTACCGATTTAATAAGGTTGTAATAGTCGGTCAGAATATTTACGCGGCTCTGGTCGTAAGCACTCCAGGCGTTGATATCGCTGCCGGTATTTTTCTGAGTAAGACCTTTTGAAAGGTCGATGCGAAAACCATCCACCTTGTATTCGGTAAGCCAATAGCTGAACACATCCTTGAAAAACTGCCGTGTTGAAGGGCTTTCGTGGTTAAAATCGTAACCCACGCTATAGGGATGGGTCGCCTGCTGATTGAACCAGGGGTTGGCAGCCGAAGGCTGACCGCCGGTACCGGCATTGGCGTCGAAATACATCTGAACCATAGGGCATTGACCGAAGGCATGGTTAGGGACAATATCGAGGATCACAGCTATGCCCCGTTTATGACATTCGTCGATAAACTGCTTGTAAGCCTGAGGCGTACCGTAATACTTATCGGGGGCAAAATAAAAATTCGGGGCATATCCCCAGCTTTCGTTGCCATCGAATTCAATAACCGGCATGAGCTGCACAGCATTAACGCCCAGGTCTTTCAGGTAATCCAGTTTTGTTTTTACCTCGTTCATGCTCCTGGTTTCCACAAAATCGCGAACCAGCAATTCATAAATAAAAAGGTCCGACTGGGTGGCATTTACCGCTGCAGGCGTAAAAGCCGGAACCTCCCAAGGAAAGGCGGGTTTATTAGTCTGGAAAACGCTTACATCACCAATGGTTTGATCGAACGGATATGCCTTTAAAGCCGGATAGGTTGTGGTTGGGATCCAGCGATCGTTCCAGGGATCAAGGATTTTATCGCTGTAAGCATCTGCTATTTTCAGCGTGCCGTCAATAAAATACTGATAGGCATATTCTTTTGCCGGCACCAGCCCGCTCAGGGTAACCCAGTAGTATTTTCCGTCGGGGGTCCGCTTCATATAGTTCTGATCGTTGGGAAGCCAGTTGCTGTATTCGCCTATTGCAAAAGCAAAGTTTTTCATACCTGCGGGATCGTTCAGCACCAGCGTTACGGTTGAACTGCCGGTATAATTAATACCGTTTTTCACACCTGCAGGCAGGGCTTCAACAACCACCGGGCCACGAAGATAGATTTGCACCGAGTCGCGTGCCTGCCCGGATATGCCTGTAGCAACAGCTTTTATCCAGTGCGAGCCGGGACTCAGGGTTTGAGCCAGCAGCGGGTATGTTATGGAAGATGTATTGGTTTCGGTAAGAAGCTGGCTGTCGATATAGAGTTTTACAGCCGTACTCTGAAGTGCTTCGACACATACCGGCAGCACAGCATTGGGGCTGACAAGCGGTTCCTTACGCGAAGGATTCAGAATTTTAACATTCAGAGCAAGCGAATACACATCGACAAATATATCGGAACCATCCGCATTTTTATGTTCGAGATAGTATCCGCCGGGCTGTTCTACATCACTGCGAAAAACGAAGGATATCTTCTTTATCTGCTCCGAAGCAGGCACTCCGTAAAAAGAACGGATATTGCTGATGGTGATGCTATAGGTATTGGGTCCGGTGCGCGTAAGCTTTGTTTCAGGAGTATTCACACCCCAGTTGGTCTTAACATATTTCCAGTCCGACGAATTTGTACTCAGGTTGGTGATCACTCCTGTGTGCGCATATACATCGCCGGTATAATCAAAAAGTCCACCGTTACCGAAAGCGGCGTTGAATTGAATGGTAACAGGAATATTCTCGATAGAGAAAGCAGGATCCGTGTTTATAAGGCTCGACTGGGTACCGCATTCAATAACCTGATCAACGGTATAGGAATAATTCGCACTGTTGTTATCATTTTTCTGAAGGGTAACCAGGTCGAGGTCGGCCACAGGATTGCTTATCACACTGCTAAAGATAAGATAGCTGACATCGGTAAGCGAAGCCTGCCCGGGAATAGTTCCGCTGATAGTGCTACCACTGATTGTCATGGGAAGTGTGTGTGCCGTAAGCCAGTTATCGGCAGTGTACCTGAGATAGAATTTCTCTTCAGCGGAAGGAGGTGCAGAGAGACTGGCATCAACCTGAACCGGAACCATGGAGGTAACCATTACAGGGTTTTGGATAACATTACTTATCGCAACAGGCTGCTGTGCAGTTTCTGAGAATATTGCCCTTGTACTTACATAGCCTTTATCCTCGAATACAACAGTGTACCACCTGCCTGAAGTAAGATTGATTTTATTATCAGGATCAGACGGAGTCCCATACGTAAATGAGTTTAATGTATTGAGAGACACGGAAGCATTAGCTGCCCATTGGTTTCCCCAGGGATCGGTAAACGAAGTACTTACGAATTTAAATCCATTGCTTGCTGTTGCTCCGGTATAATGGAAAGTGGTTGTCCAGCGGTCGGCCCCGTTGGTAGAGCGGATCAGATCAAAATCGCCTCCCATTCCGGTGTTGTTGGTCCAGGCATTCCAGTCACCAGGCATGCGTAATCCGTCGGGTTGGTAAATCTGGGCCTGGATTTTAATAGTACAGAACGAAAATAGAAATAATAGAAATAATGCAGATTTATAAAAATGCTTTCGGGAGTATATCGCAGTGTATGAGTCTGACATGGAGTTATTATTATTATTTAGCATCCGAAACCTTCGGACTTTTATAAAATTAAGCTGATTCTTTTGAAAGTGTCCGGTTCAAAACAAGTGTCCGACAGCTTTAAACCTGTCGGAACACTCTACCATCAAACATTAAACCAAGCAAATCAAGCCTTTATACCGTGTAATACATGATTACACATTTTTATTCGGTAATGATGCAGTAAAACTTCAACAACAAAAAATACGAAGCATGCACATTATTTTTAATTACTATTTCCTGATAACAAATCTTTGCTGGGAGCTATTCCCCGATCGGATTTCAAGATTATAAACACCGGGACTGTATGCACTCATATTGATCTGAGTATTTCCGGAAGCCACATGCTGCTGCTCCATCGTTTTGCCATACATATCAGTAATCCGGATTATAGCCTCCTGAGGTATTTGCAGAAACAAATTCCCATCGGTCGGATTCGGATATACCTTAGTTTGGGAAGCGGTTTCATTTATACCGGTAATCAGGGTTGTATAGGTTACGGTCCCTGTAATATTCCCTGAATTATCGACAGTTACAATAAGGTTTGGTCCGGCAATGAGCCATATTCCGTTTGCTGAACCATCATCTTCAATAGCTCCCCATTCGTATGTACCGGGTACCAGATTTAGGGTGAGTGTCCAGGTGTGGTTATCAGGAATCATGCTTACCGGAGTCCAGTTAGTCATCTGGCCTTTCAATTTGATATTGGTATTGTGCAGGGTGCCATCGATAACAGTAAAAAGAACCGGATACGAAACCGGTGGCAGTGTTACAGTGAGTATGCCTGAATTATTGGCAACACCATCCCAGAAGCCTCCTCCCGTTGCACTGTAGCCGCCGTAAACATACTGTCCCGTATTCAGCTGGAAACGGCTGGCATAATAATACAAACCGGCTAGTGTAAACTGGGGGCCTATATTGGCTTTAAATTCATCATTGTTTCCTGATGCTGCATTATAGGTAGCCGGCACCCAGTTGGTCCATTCGGCAGGATCGGTGTTGGCAGTGCTGTAGCCTATCCAGCTCTGCAAGCCTGTTGCAGGAGTAGGCTGACCGGTAACCCCATTTATATACGCCTGGGCATACGCTGTAAAATCGGACAAGACAACGATGGTATCGCTAGCCGGAAACTGAAGGTTAGCCCAATCGATTCCGGGACCGGGAACGGCTACCTGCAGCACACCTGATACATTGGCTGTACCATCCCAGAAACCCCCTCCGGTTGCTGAAAATCCTCCGTAATAATATATACCGGTATTGAGCTGAAAACGGCTTGCATAATAATATGTGCCAGCAGTAGCAATCTGTCCCCCCAGGTTCACGCTGAATTCATCATTATTCCCTGAGGCGCCGTAATAAGGGGCGGGAACCCAGTTTGTCCAGGTAGCAGGATTGGAATTGGTGGTGCTGTATCCTATCCATGACTGAATACCAGGAGCAGGCGCAGGCTGTCCCGTGATCCCTGTTCTGAATGCCTGGGCATATACAATATATTCCTGTGATGGAGCAATGGAACCGCTGCCGGGGTATTGCAGGTTCACCCAGTCAAAATCAGGATTTGGTATTGGATCAGTTACAGTAAGTGTACCGCTGATGTTGGTGGTTCCATTCCAGAACCCACCATTATATCCTCCGTAAACATAAGGATCCGTATTCAATTTGAAACGAGTGGCATAATAATATGTTCCTGCAGTAGTAATGGCGGCTCCCAGGTTTGCATTAAACTCATCGTTATTTCCTGAAGCGCCGGTGTATGTTGCAAGGGTCCAGTTAGTCCAGGTAGCAGGATCGGTATTGGTGGTGCTGTAGCCTACCCATGCCTGAAGGCCCGGACTTACTGCTGCCTGTCCGCTGACGCCCGGAATAAGAGCCTGGCCGTACACATCGAACGACTGAGCGGTCACGATTGCACCATTTGCAGGAAATTGCAGATTGGCCCAGGTAACGGATGGTGGAGGAGCAGCTACTGTATAGGTATAATTCAGCCCTGCATTATTCATAGATTTAAGGGTGTATAAATCGAAATATCCAACCATCCCCAGCAGAGTAGAAGTAAAAGCATAATAAGAAACAGTGGTTCCCGCAGCTTGCCCTGGTATCTGAAAAGTTCCGCTTGTGCCTGTCATGGCTACAGCTGAAGCCACTGAGGTAACCCAGGCATCGGTGGTATACCGCACGAATACAATTTCTTCGGGGCAAGGAGCCAGTGCTGTTGCAACAGTAACCGAAGCCGGTGTATTAGCTGAAACACCCGTTGGGACTGAAACGGATGCCAAATCAACCGGCTGGGCACTGGTTTGCATAAAAATAGCGCGATTGTTAACATAGCCCAGGTCTTCCCAGTTAACTGTATACCATTTCCCGTTCAGTAATGTAACATTGTTATCACTTCCGGTCTGATAGGTATAATTTTGAAGCACGTCCATTTGGACAGTTACGCCAGCCCATTTATTACCAAATGCATTTGACGAAGAGCCGCTGGTGAACAACCAGTTGTAAGTCCCTGCTGTGAGATCGCCACCGGTGGCAGCCACACTGAAACTGGTTTGCCAGCGCGTGGACCCAATTGCAATTTTTGTAATACGCCCACCCGGAACCTGTGTGCTACTGGCGAGAGCAAGGTTGTTAGCAGGAGGATTGGTCCACGAATTCCAGGCACCAGGCATATTCAACCCTTCAGGTTCATAGATTTGAGCCTTTAGAATAAGGGAAAATGAGAATAGACTGAAAAATATTAGTATTGGCAGCAAAGCTGAACCTGTTAAGAAGAAAGAACGAGTTTGTAATTTAGCTTTCATAATTTTCCTGTTTTCGTATTAATAGCATTCTTCTAGATTGCATCAGGCATCAACATTGAGTGGCTAACTTTAATGCATGTGTAAACGGATTTTCCAATTAAAAAGAACTTTTTGGAAAGTCATTAGTAAGTTTTTATTCGCAAACTAACGCAAATCTATATATTCTGTTTCAATAATCATAATCCTATTGTACTATTTTTTAGGCAATTCCGTATATTTATTTACGTAATCGTTTCCGCAAACGTTTGCAATC
>CAIJPI010000280.1 GCA_903822525.1 uncultured Bacteroidales bacterium
CCCTAAATTAACGACGAACGTACTGTCACCCATCGAAAATGCATTTAAAGTCAGATCTTTTGATACATAAAACCTGAAAGATGAAGTGATGAAAGGGTTATTCGATTTTATTTCTGCTACAATACGATCCAGCGTTTTTTCGAATCGCTCATCAAACAGATAATCGCCATGTAACAGATCTTCGTTAAATCCTTTATGCAAATTCTCGAAGTTTTCTTTAATGTAGGTGCGCTCACCCCCTTTGAACTGCGTCTGGATTTTCCGGATAAACTTTTCGGATGAACTCAAATGCCTTTTACTTTCTTCCTTCCTGAGAGAGAAATTCGCTGTGTCAATAGGAGTATAAATTTGAGCAAAAAGCTGAGAGGTAAAAAATAAATATACTATTAAAGTAAGTGTTCGATTCATGCGCCTGATTTTACCAAACAAGTTCCTTGTTTGATCTGATATTAATTAATTGAAATTTTGGTGGAAACTTCTCATTTCGATAATAAGCAGGCGAAAGCAAGACGCACTATTTTGAGGTGAATGTTGAAAGGAGAGAGCGATAATGGAATTCAGATATCTCCATTCTTACATCCAACAGAATAAACACTTGCTTCGACTTGATCATCAACGATTTTGGACAGACGTTTAATTATGGTATATTTTTTAATACCTCAAGGGTCAGATCCCAGAACCGCTGCACCGTATTTATCTGAAGCCTTTCGTCAGGCGAATGTGCTCCTTTAATGGTTGGGCCATATGAAATCATGTCAATACCTGGGTATTGCTCACCTATAAGTCCGCATTCGAGCCCGGCATGGATGGCCAGCACTTTTGGGTCCTGGTCGAATAGTTTAACATAGGCTTTGCGGGTAATATCAAGAATAGGTGATTTGGGATTCGGAGTCCAGCCCGGATAGCCATCGTTATGGGAGATTTTCCCGCCGGCCAGGCGAAAGACACTTTCGACCATATTGAGAACATCCTGTTTGCCATGTTCGGATGAGCTGCGCTGGCTGGTCCCGATTTCAATGACTTTATCGTTCATTTTTACGGAAGCCAGGTTGGTGGAAGTTTCAACAAAATTCGGAACGTCGGCCGACATGGCAATGACTCCGTGCGGGCAGGCATAAAGTGCGTTTAACAACCGCTCCTGAGTTGAAGAATCAATTATAAACGAAGGCAATTCAGTGGGCTGGTAACTTACCAGAAGAGCGGGTTCGTTGATTCTGTATTCCTCCTTCACGATTGCATTGAATTTTTTCACATACTGTATGAATTCTTTGTTGAAGCGATTTGGTACAATGATGTTAGCAAAGGCTTCACGCGCAATAGCATTACGCAGGTTGCCACCGTCAATTTCCGATATACGGGCCTCGAAAAGATGACTCGAACTCCAGAGCAGGCGGTTCAGTATTTTTACAGCATTTCCACGTCCTTTATTAATATCGTCACCCGAATGGCCACCCTGCAGTCCTGTAACTTTGATCTGGTAGCCTGCAAAATCGTAATTTACGGCTACCTTCGAGTAGCTCATAAGCACTTTAGTATCCTGCCCTCCGGCACAACCTATAAATAATTCACCCTCATCTTCCGAATCGAGGTTGAGCAGTATATTGCCTTTTAAAAATCCAGCTTTTAGCCCGTTGGCTCCTGTAAGGCCTGTTTCTTCGTCAACTGTGAAAAGCATTTCGAGCGGGCCATGTTCGATATCGGTGGAATCGAGAATCGCTAATTGTGCAGCAATACCGATACCGTCATCTGCTCCCAGGGTAGTGCCGGTGGCTTTCACCCATTCGCCTTCGATGCGTGGAATTATAGGGTCATTTTCAAAATCGTGATAGGTATCGCTGTTTTTTTCACAAACCATATCCATATGGCTCTGTAAAACCACGACCGGAAAATGAGCATACCCTTCGGTTGCAGGTTTCCGTATAAGAATATTGCCTGTCTCGTCCACTTCAAAGTCGAGATTCAGCTCACGGGCAATACCTATGATATAATCGGCAATGAGTTTCTCTTTCTTGGAAGGGCGGGGTACTTTGCAAATCTCGCCGAAATAAAACCAGACTCTTTCAGGGCTTAAGCCTGTGAAAACTGCGCTCATAATGGGATGTGATTTTTTGTTATATGCAAATATATGCCATAATTGCAAAATCCGTTCTTTTATTTAAAATTTAAGTAAAACACGCAGATTCTGAAAGAAAAATTGTCTGATTTATAACAACCTTCATTGCAGCGATGTACAGTTCAGAATAGCTTTGTTGGAATTAACCTGTTGAGGGGAAACAAGTGGTTTACGCCAGTGCAAGTAATTTTGCAATTGTGTTTTCAGGGTCAGCCGATGAAAAAACAGTATTGCCTGCAACCAGAACATCAGCACCGGCTTTGAATAATTTACCTGCATTCGTCAGATCAACACCTCCGTCAACTTCTATCAGTATGTTTTTTCCTGTAGCCAGTATCATTTGTTTCAGGGCGGATATCTTGCGATAGGTGTTTTCAATAAATTTTTGTCCGCCAAAACCGGGATTTACTGACATGATCAGGACCAGATCGAGTTCCGGGAGAATTTCGCTTAATACATCCACCGGGGTGTGCGGATTAAGTACGACACCTGCTTTCATGCCAAGTTCATGCACCATGGCAACCGAGCGGTGCAGGTGAACAGAAGCTTCGTGATGAAATGTAATAATATCGGCACCGGCATTTCGGAAAGCTTCAAAATAGCGTTCCGGCTGAACAATCATCAGGTGTACATCAAGCGTTTTGGTTGTGGCCTTCCGTATAGCTTTCACTACCGGAATTCCATACGAAATATTGGGAACAAATACTCCGTCCATTACATCAATATGTATCCAGCCGGCCTGGCTGCTATTGATCATTTCGATATCGTTGCCAAGATGTAGGAAGTCGGCTGACAGGACAGAAGGTGCGATAATGGCCATAGGAGATTTATATGAATAGTATGGTTTCAGTTGAATGTTTCAAAATTAAGGAAAATTCGGATAAAAAAAAGAGCGGACACAAATCCGCTCTTTATATATTAACCCAGGTAGGTTTTCAGTATTTTACTTCTTGCTGTGTGTTTCAGCCTGCGAATGGCTTTCTCTTTTATCTGACGCACCCGTTCGCGGGTGAGGTCAAATTTTTCGCCAATTTCTTCAAGCGTGTATGGGTGACTTCCGTTCAGACCGAAATAGAGTTTGATAACATCCGCTTCACGGGGTGTAAGTGTGGAAATAGCGCGGTCAATTTCTTTACGGAGTGATTCATAGAGCAGTCCTGTTTCAGGAGTCGGCCCGTCGTCGCTACGCAGAACATCGTACATGGTGTTGTCTTCGTCCTGAATAAGCGGTGCGTCCATCGATACATGGCGGCCACTGTTGCGCATCGATTCTTTTACCTCATTCTCGCTGATTTCGAGTAAAGTGGCAATTTCGTCGCTGTTAGGCTCACGTTCGAATTCCTGCTCAAGTTTGGCGTATGCCTTGTTTATTTTATTGATAGCTCCGATTTTATTCAGCGGAAGCCTGACAATACGCGATTGTTCAGCCAAAGCCTGTAAAATGGACTGACGAATCCACCATACTGCATACGAAATAAACTTGAATCCACGGGTTTCGTCGAAACGCTGAGCCGCTTTAATAAGGCCCAGGTTGCCTTCGTTGATAAGGTCAGGAAGACTAAGTCCTTGATTCTGATATTGTTTCGAAACAGAAACTACAAAACGGAGGTTAGCTTTTGTGAGTTTTTCGAGTGCTGCACGGTCACCTTGTTTAATACGCTGAGCCAGCTGAACTTCTTCTTCAGCGGTAATCAGCTCTACTTTCCCGATTTCCTGCAGGTATTTGTCCAGCGAAGCGGTTTCGCGGTTGGTAACTTGTTTTGTTATTTTGAGTTGCCTCATAGTATAAATTTGTGTTGGCGTTCTGTAATACGAAGTTAATGGCAGGGAGGTTTCACATTTCTGAAAAAAAAACACCTTCCCTGTAAAAAGGGAAGGTGCAGTATGGGTGAAACTTACTTTGTTTCGGTATCATTCTGATCCGGACGGGGTAGTAAAACTTTACGTGAAAGCTTCAGTTTTCCTGTTTTAGGATCCACCTCAATGAGTTTAACATCAATCTTATCGCCAACTTTCAGAACGCTTTCCACATCTTTCAGACGGCTCCATTCAATTTCCGAAATATGGAGCAATCCATCTTTGCCGGGAAGAATCTCGACAAAAGCACCGAAAGCTGTAATTGTTTTAACTGTTCCGTGGTAAACATCACCAACTTCAGGAACTGAAACAATGCGTTTGATCTTTTCTTTAACAGCATCAATAGAAGCCTTGTTGTTCGAAACGATATCGATAACTCCGAATTCGCCAACTTCTTCTATCACGATAGTAGCACCTGTTTCGCGCTGCATCTCCTGTATGATTTTTCCACCTGGTCCAATAACTGCGCCGATAAATTCGCGTGGAATCGTGATTTTAACGATGCGTGGTACATGTGGTTTGTAGTCTTCGCGTGGTTCGGTAATGGTTTTAGCCATTTCGCCTAAAATGTGCAGGCGACCCAGGCGTGCCTGTTCCATAGCCTTTGCCATAATTTCGGTCGAAAGACCATCAACTTTTATATCCATCTGGCAGGCTGTGATGCCATCGCGTGTTCCGGTTACTTTGAAGTCCATATCGCCAAGGTGATCTTCGTCGCCCAGGATGTCGCTAAGAACTGCAAATTTCGATCCTTCGGTGATCAGACCCATTGCAATACCGGCAACTGGCTTGATAAGTTTCACACCTGCGTCGAGCAATGCCAGGGTTCCTGCGCAAACAGTAGCCATGGATGACGAGCCGTTCGATTCGAGAATATCGCTGACGATACGCACGGTATAAGGATTGACAGTATTGTCAGGCATCATGGCTTTGAGAGCGCGTAGTGCCAGGTTTCCATGGCCAATTTCGCGACGTCCAACGCCCATTATACGTTTTACTTCTCCGGTCGAGAAAGGAGGGAAGTTGTAGTGAAGAAGGAAATTCTGTTTTTCCTGTATAACCACACCATCAATATCCTGTTCGTTTAATTTTGTGCCTAAAGTTACAGTTGTGAGTGACTGTGTTTCGCCACGGGTAAAAATAGCTGAACCGTGAGCTGTTGGCAGATAATCAATTTCGCTCCAGATTGGCCTGATTTCATCAAGTTTACGTCCGTCGAGTCTTTGTTTATCATTCAGTATCATGTTGCGCATGGCCGTTTTTTCTACATCGTGGTAGTAACGACCAATAAGTGGTGCATTTTCGGCTGCAAAGTCAGCTTCGAGAGTGTCTTTAAATTCCTGTTTTATGGCAGCAAAAGCTTCGGTGCGATCTTTTTTGGAAGATGCTGACATAGCAACCGCATAAATTTTGTTGTAACAAAAATCGGAAATTGCTGCTTTCAGTTCATCATTATTCTTTTCGTGGCAATATTCGCGTTTCGGGCTCGATTTTTCAACCATTGCAGCTAATTCAAGCTGTGCCTGGCATGCCAGTTTCAGATGCTTGTGTGCAAAGGAGATGGCATTTACCATCGATTCTTCTGAAACTTCTTTCATTTCGCCTTCAACCATCATAATATTATCGGCTGTTGCAGCAACAATAATATCAATATCAGCGGTATTCAGAAGGCTACGGTCAGGATTAACAACCATGGCACCGTTTATACGTGCTACACGCAGTTCGCTTACCGGGCCGTTAAAAGGAATATCAGAAACTGTGAGTGCTGCTGATGCTGCGAGGCAAGCAAGTGCATCGGGCAGAATTTCGTCATCCGACGAGATCAGGGTAACAATAACCTGTACTTCTGCGTGGTAGTTATCGGGGAAAAGCGGGCGTAATGCACGGTCGATCAAACGGGATATAAGTATTTCGTTGTCGGTCGGACGGGCTTCCCTTTTAAAGAATCCACCGGGGAATCTTCCTGAAGCAGCATATTTTTCACGGTATTCAACCGAGAGTGGCATAAAATCCACATTTTCTTTGGCCTCTTTTGCTGCAACAACGGTTGCCAGCAGCATAGTGTTTCCCATTTTTACAACACAAGCTCCGTCAGCCTGTTTGGCAAGTTTGCCTGTTTCTATCGAAACCAGTCGTCCGTCGCCAATGTCGAAGGTTTTAACAATTCCTTCCATAATTTACCTCTTTTATTTCAATTGTGTAACATAAGGTGCTTTGATTTTGATTTTAGCAACAGGATGAATAGAGCACCACGGATCAACCTGTTTAATTTTAAGCCCTTTTTATGTATTGCGGCTTCAGTCTTTTTTGTCAGGGTTCAGATAATATTTTGCCGTAACTGATAATTCGGCTATCTTAATTTCTATATTATTCTTTCAGTCTGCACTGCGTTATTGTAGTTTGTATCAATACAAAAAAAGGCAATTTGAAGATTGCCTTTCTATATATGATTACGTAAAACCGATTACTTACGGAGACCTAACTTCGCAATAATTGCACGGTAACGTTCGATTTCTTTCTTTTTGAGATAATCAAGCATTTTGCGGCGTTTACCAACCAAACGCACCAGCGAACGCTGTGTAGCAAGGTCTTTCTTGTTCTGTTTCAGGTGCTCGGTAAGATGTTTGATGCGGAAAGTGAAGAGAGCTACTTGTCCTTCAGCTGAACCCGTATCGGCATCAGTTTGACCGTTATCCTTGAATAAATCCTTTTTAATCTCAGGCGTTAAATACATATCTCTGTAACGTTTAATTGCTTATGTTTCCATTTTTCGGGCTGCAAAATTACTACTTTAACTTCAAATAAAAAACTTTTATACGAATTATTTATCTGATTTTAGGACTGCATCCGGGAAGCCGGTTTTTTTATCGATCCGGCGGCTGCAAATATAGGTCAAATTTGCATAAAATCCGGCAGCTGATGAAATATAAATATCCTTTTTTAAATCTTCAATGTGTTAATACCTATGCGCTAGTGTTGGTTATCTTGCCGGGGGAATTCATTCTGTGCATCCTGAATTTTAAGGCTTTAAACCGATATTTAAGATATTGGGAGCTGATTTTGGTTGGAATGCCTTTATTGGATTTGTAAATTTAAATCGGGATTGTTTAATATAATTGTTGGTTTGGTTAAACAAATTGATTTTATAACTGTTCTTATTTTAGTTTATTATAAGATGTAATGGAAAAGATTAAGGTTAGCATAATCGGGGCAGGTTTTTCGGGACTCGCTGCATCAGCAGTACTGGCAAAAGCTGGATTTGATGTTACCATATTCGAAAAGAACAGTTCGCCGGGTGGTAGGGCACGGAAATTTGCCGAAAACGGGTTTACCTTCGACATGGGTCCCAGCTGGTACTGGATGCCTGATGTGTTCGAAAAATTTTTCGGAATTTTCGGTAAGTCAAGCCAGGATTATTACCGTTTGCAAAGGCTTGACCCATCGTATCGCTTTTACTTTGGAAAAGATTCCATTGTTGATGTGCCTGCATCATTGAATAAAATTGTCGACATTTTCGAAGCAGAAGAAAAGGGTGCCGGAGCTGAACTTATTAAGTTTTTGAAAGAAGCTGAGTATAAATACAAGGTTTCAATGAGTAAGTTTGTATATAAACCCGGGCTTTCCATTTTCGAATTTGCTCATCCCGAAATGCTGGCATCTGTATTTAAACTCCATATGTTCCGGTCATTCGATTCGCACCTGAAGCAGCATTTTAAAAGTACCCGGCTGAGGCAGATGCTTGAATTCCCTGTACTTTTTCTGGGTGGGACAGCTAAAAGCACACCGGCATTATACAGCCTCATGAATTATGGCGATATTGAGCTTGGAACCTGGTATCCCGAAGGTGGCATGTATAAGGTAGTAGAGGGTATGGTTGAACTGGCCACATCGCTGGGAGTGAAATTCAGATACAACTGCCCGGTTGAATCGCTTGAAATAAAGGAAGGGAAAATTACTTCACTAAAAGCTTCAGGGCAGATATATAAGTCAGCTTACGTGCTGGCATCGGCAGATTATCAGTATGTTGATCAGAATCTGGTTCCTTCAGGATACAGGAGTTATTCAGAAAAATACTGGAATTCGAGGGTTTTATCACCTTCTTCACTTATATTTTTTCTGGGAATAAATAAGAAACTGGAAGGAATTGAGCATCACACTTTATTCTTCGATCAGGATCTGGCGAAACATGCTCAAACCATATATGGAAATCCAGGCTGGCCTGAGAATCCTTCCTTGTATTTCAGCTGTACTTCCAAAACGGATCCTACCGTAGCACCCGAAGGTATGGAGAACCTTTTTGTACTGATACCGGTAGCTCCAGGGATTGAGGATACAGAAGAAACCCGCGAAAAATACTTCCGGATCATACTTGAGCGGTTTAAGCTTATGACTGGTCAGGATATAAGTGAAAACATAGTATTTAAGCGTAGCTATGCTCATTCGGATTTCGAAAACGACTACCATGCGTTTAAAGGAAATGCATATGGACTGGCTAATACGTTGTTGCAGACTGCATTTTTGAAACCTAAAATGAGAAGTAAAAAATTAAGCAACCTGTTCTATACCGGACAGCTTACTGTTCCGGGTCCTGGTGTGCCTCCGGCACTTATTTCAGGAGAGATTGCGGCTAAACTTATTATTAAGGATGCAGGTGTCAGGATATAAAAACAGATTATGAAAGAGCTTTTTGATATGATATCGCGCAAGTCGAGCAAAATGACGACAGTATTGTACAGTACTTCGTTTTCGCTTGGTATACGGTTTTTCAGTAAACGTTTCCACGATCCTATTTATGGGATATATGGGTTTGTGCGCTTTGCCGATGAGATTGTTGATTCGTTCGAAGGTTTCGATAAGCAAAAACTTCTGACCCGTTTTAAAGAAGATACCTTCGACGCTATCGCTGAGAAAATCAGCCTGAACCCTATTCTTAATAATTTTCAATACGTAGTAAATACATATAAGATTGACCTGGAACTGATTGCGCTTTTTCTCAGGAGCATGGAAATGGACCTGGAGAAGGTAGAGTATGATCAACAGAAGTATGAAGCATATATTTTAGGATCAGCAGAGGTAGTGGGTCTGATGTGCCTTAGGGTTTTCTGCGAAGGGGATTTGCAGAAATATGAGGACCTCAAACCCTCAGCTATGAAACTGGGTTCAGCATTTCAGAAGATTAATTTTTTGCGTGACCTGAAAATGGATTTCCAAGACCTGGGCCGCAGTTATTTTCCGGGAATTGATTTAAACCAATGGGATGAAATGACAAAATCAGCTATTGAACGGGATATAGAAAAAGACTTTGCCGACGGGCTAGCCGGTATCAGGAGGCTGCCTTCCGGGGCCAGGTTCGGGGTGTATATGGCATATGTTTATTTCCATGAACTGCTAATAAAGATTCAGAGTGTGAAAGCCGATAAACTGCTGAATGAGCGCATACGGGTTTCCAATTGGCGTAAATACCTTTTGCTTATTACCGCTTATGTGCGTAATTTGATGAGCAGATTATGATCAGGAATATTATTATCGTAGCAATTATGCTGTTGACGGGTGCTTGTAACCTGGCATTGGGCCAGCAGTTACCTCAGATTGAAAAAATACGGGACCAGTTTTTTGCATTCGATAAATCGAAGAATGCTGCCCTTAACCTTTATAAGTCACTCGAATTTGCCGATCTGTCAGGTAATCCTGTTATACTTGCCTACCGCGGGGCTTCTTCTGCTGCATCAGCAGGCTGTGTTAGCGGGGTGATGTCAAAATTGGAATACTTTAATCACGGTAAATCAGAACTGGAAAAAGCTGTTAGCATTAAACCACTCGATGCCGAAATAAGGTTCCTCAGGTTAGCAACGCAGGTGAATGCCCCCGGATTTCTTGGTTATTCAGGTGATATCAGGACAGATAAAGCCTTAATTATAAAAACACTTAGCCTTGTTCAGGCAAATCATCCAAATGCGTACCTTTATCAGCGGATTTGTCAATTCCT
The DNA here is from genome assembly GCA_903822525.1 of uncultured Bacteroidales bacterium. Lineage (GTDB taxonomy): Bacteria > Bacteroidota > Bacteroidia > Bacteroidales > UBA4417 > UBA4417. The sequence continues at coordinate 9,957 of CAIJPI010000280.1, forward strand.
GCTTTCTTATGTTAAACTGGAAGCATCAGAAAAAAATACTATAAAACAGCTTGTTATAAAATTTACATCAAAGAAATAATGACGGAGAACGTAATACTTGTTGACTCGAACGACACGCCGGTTGGCGAGATGGAAAAGATGGAAGCTCACTTGAAAGGTGAATTGCACAGGGCGCTTTCTGTGCTGGTTTTCAGCAGTCAGGGCGAAATTCTGTTGCAGCAAAGGGCTTTCAGTAAGTACCATACGCCCGGCTTGTGGAGTAATACATGTTGCAGTCATCCCCGGCCGGGCGAGGTTAGCCTCGAAGCAGCAACCCGAAGGCTTGGCGAAGAAATGGGCTTTACCACCGAATTGACTAATTCGTTCAGTTTTATTTACAAGGCTCATTTCGAAAATGGACTTACAGAGCATGAGTATGATCATGTCTTTTTTGGAAATTTTGATGGTGTGCCGGTACCCAATCCCGACGAGGCTCACGATTATAAGTGGATCAGCCCGGTTGCACTTATGGAAGATATGCGTTCGGAACCCGGCAGGTATACAGTATGGTTCAGGATTATCATGGAGAAAATGGAAGAACGCTTTCCCGAACTGTTTGCTTTATAATAATTATAGGTCTAAGTAAAAATACAATCTGATTACAATGGAAACGACATTTAAAATTCTACTGGTAGTATTGGCGTTTGGCTTTATGGAGTTTATGGCCTGGTTTACGCATAAGTATGTAATGCATGGCTTTATGTGGTTTTTCCACCGCGACCATCATATCAGAGATGGACGTAAAATAGAATGGAACGATGTATTTGCCATCATATTTGCTTTTCCCAGCATACTGCTTATCTATCTGGGTGTTGTAACGCCCGACGGCTATCTGTTAAGTATTGGTATTGGCATTATGCTTTACGGTGCTGCCTATTTTATGTTTCATGATGTGTATGTGCATCAAAGAATCCCGATTCTGAAAAACTTCTCGAACCGTTACCTGCGTGCAACGGTGAAAGCTCATCTGGATCACCATAACCCAAATGCAGAATATAACTTTGGATTTCTGGTTGCCCCGATGAAATACTATAAAGAAGAGTTTGGCAAAAAGAAAAAAGTATAAAAATACCTTTCCTTTTAATCAGAAAGAAATGCTTTTTCCTGCTGTCATGGCATCTGATGGTTTATGCCGTAAAAGCTTTCCTGACATATTGTTATTAAGCCTTATTTGTGGCTGGAACTGAAAGTAAAAAATCAGATTCAAATTCATTTATACGTTGACACAATTTTCGAAACGCCATGGATAAATGGTTATATGTTTTTATCAACCTGGGTGCAGTAAGCATACCGTTTATTGCCGGTTTCGACAATAGGCTCAGGTTCCACAAGCAATGGCAGTATCTGTTTCCTGCCATGGCCCTGACCATGCTGGTTTTTATTCCCTGGGATATGCTTAAAACGGATTTGGCAGTATGGGGCTTCAATCCCCGTTACCTCTTAGGGTTTTATATCGGTAATCTGCCGTTGGAAGAATGGCTTTTTTTTATAGCAATTCCTTATGCCTGCCTGTTTACGTACCATTCGCTGAATTATCTGGTGAAAACAGATTTTATTGGCAGATATGCCGGCCGGATAACTCTTGTACTTGGACTTCTGCTGCTGGCCATAGGTATCCTGAATACCGGCAAACTGTATACTTCAATTACATTTATTTCGACAGGCAGTTTTTTGCTGCTGCACCATTTTGTGATACGTGCCGGATATATGGGGCGATTTTACCTTATGTACCTGGTTACCCTGCTGCCCTTTTTTATTGTGAACGGGATACTTACCGGTTCATTTATACCGGGAGAGGTTGTGTTTTACGATGATTCGCAAAATCTTGGCATAAGACTGGGAACCATTCCTGTTGAGGATATGGTATACGGCCTGCTGTTATTGCTAATGAATGTAACCTGGTTCGAATTTTTCAGGAAGAAAAGGGCAAACGGTATCTGATGTTATTTACCTGTCAGGCGGGAGCATCCTTGCTTTCGAAATACACTGCATTACTTCGCCTGAGGTCCTCGCCGGTCGGGCTCTGAAAAACGCGCAAATCGAACTGCGGTATGATTGCCAGTATATGATCGAAAATATCGGATTGGACTTTTTCGTAGCGAATAAAGGCAGTTTCGAGTGTGAACGCATATATTTCGATAGGAATTCCTGACGAATTGGGCTGCAGTTGACGAACCAACAGGTCGCTGCTGTTATCAACCATCTGATGGTGTGCCAGGTATTCCTCAAGATAAGCCCTAAAGACGCCAATGTTCGTTTGCCTGCGACCGTTCACAAACACCGAATTGTCAATGGCGTTTTCTTTGTTATAGTTTTCAAGTTCGGCTTCGGTCCGGTCAATATATTCCTGCAGAATGGTAATCCGCCTGAATTTATCAAGCATTTCCTGTGAGCAGAATTTTACACTCGACATATCGATGCTGATGGAGCGTTTCATACGCCTCACACCTGAGTCCTTCATTCCACGGTAGTTCTGAAAAGACTCCGAAACCAGCGAATATGTAGGCAGGGTTGAGATGGTATTATCAAAATTCTGAACTTTTACCGTTGTCAGCGAAATTTCGAGAACTGTGCCGTCAGCACCATATTTAGGCATGCTGATCCAGTCACCCTGTCGAACCATATCGTTGGCCGACAGTTGAATGCCGCCCACAAAGCCTAGAATGGGATCCTTGAATATAAGCAGCAGCACCGCCGAAAAAGCACCCAGACCTGTAAGCATGTAAATAGGCGATTGATTGAACAGCAGCGACAGTATAAGCAGAAAGACTACAATAAACACTACAATTTTGCCAATCTGAATATATCCTTTAATAGGATGATACAGGGCAAATTCGCTTTTCTGATACATCGCATACACCGCATTGAGAAAGGAGTTGATGATCAGCAGAAATATTACAATAATGTATATGTTGGTCAGTTTTAACGTAGCTGCAATTACACCCGGAAACTCATCGAGAGTAACAGGAATAGCCTGGTAAATCAGAATGCCGGGAACAAGGAATGCCATCCGTTGGAAAACTCTGTGCTCCAGTAAGGCATCGTCCCAGTTGCTTTCAGTACGTAAGGCGATTTTTTTCAGGATGCGGATAATGACAAACTTTGAGATGTAATACAATATGACACATAATAGTAATACCATCAGAAAGTCTGAAATTCCGGTTATCTGCGAGGCAGTATCAGGTGAAACTCCAAGTCGTGAAAGCCATAGTGCTATTATTCTGACCAGTGAATCGAACATAGATAAATTGTTTTGAGTATATTTTTAAGTGGGAAAGTAATTATCTGTAGTATATCAACCGCCGGCTAATTTTGCCTTGTATCCTTCTTTGGTAAGCAACTCCATGATTTTTGCCCTGAAATCACCCTGTATTATTATTTCATTCTCTTTAGCTGAACCGCCGACGCCACATTTGCTTTTCAACATGCGGCCAAGTTCTTCAAGATCGCTTTGTGAACCGATAAACCCGGTGATCAGTGTAACTTGTTTGCCGCCCCGTGATTTGCGATCGAGCATAACACGCAGATTCTGCTGCTGCGGAGGCAAAGTTACAGACTCGGTGACTTCTTCAACCCTGTAATTGTAGTGTGGATTTGTTGAGTACACTATGCCTGTAGGTTTGTTTTTCTTCGACATGCTAAAAGAAAGGGGTTAAGTTTTAGGGGTTGGATTGGGTTTTATAGCGAATTGCGATTATAATCTTCATTAAATAACTGTCCGTCAGGGGACTATAACGCAGAGAGCTAATGGTTTAATGCTGATATTGACAGGCGACTTAACAACTTTTGGCTCACCATCGATATTCATCAGCGGATCGGTTTCCTGTTGTATACTGATGGTTTTCCCCTTGTAATACTCAGCGTACCCGGTTTTAACAGGGGTTCCTTTCATTAGGTGATAGCCCACGTTCAGTAACTGAGAGACCGGCATTTTTTTGATGATACAAATATCCAGTAAGCCATCATCTACTTTTGCATCAGGGGCGATGCGGGTATTAAAGCCGAACTGATCGCTATTGGCGAATATAATCATGAGCGCCTGTTTTTCGAGGCTTACTCCGTCGATGGTGAGTTTGTAGGTTTGAGGCTTGTATGCACTGAATTCGTTCAAGATGATCTGCATATAGGAAATCATTCCACGTATATAGGATTCAGCAAATTTTTCAGCCACAAAAGCATCGAAGCCAATTCCGGCAATGCTTGTAAACAGCATGTCGTTTACTGTAGCCACATCCATCAGTTTTGTGTTTCCACGGATTATAGTCCGCAATGCCAAAGCGTAGCTCATCGAAATCCCCAGGCAGCGTGCAAGCCCGTTTCCTGACCCTGCCGGCAGTATGCCCATGGGGATGCCGGTATTTACTAAAGCACAGGCTACTTCATTTACAGTACCATCGCCTCCTGAAGCAACAATGATATCAGCACCTCTTTCGATGGCATTTTTTGCAATTTCAGTAGCATGCCCGGCCTGTTCAGTAAATATAACTTCAGGAATGAAGCGTGATGATGGAATGATGTTTCCGGCAAGTAACTCGATAATCACTTTGCTTTTAGGCGTGATACCGGCTTTGGGATTCACAATAAATACGATGTTCTTTTTTCCTTCAGTCATATGTTACTGGATCGATAGCTTATTCGCAATCATGCGGTTGTTGTATTGTTGCAGAATGGCCTTTAGTAAATTGTCTTTATCCACTGCAATATTTTTTTCGAGTAGATAGAGGTTTTTTGTAAGCAGGCTGTCGTGTGCGAAGTTATATAATGCATTTGAATTGAAATGATCTGTTTGCCATACATATTCATCCTGTATTAGCTGGTAATTCCCGTTCAGGAAACTCAGCCCGAAGCGTGGTTCATCACTTCGTAGCAACGAACCACCGAAGGCAATGAATGGGCTTGGGTAATGGAGCATATCGAGCACGGTGGGCATGATGTCGGTTTGCTGTGCAATAATTTCCTCATGCCCTGCGGTTCCATCCTTTGGTTCATAAAAAATAACAGGAACATAGTACTGACCAACCCTGTTTTTATAATACGCCTGCCAGGCTTCTGAAGTGTGATCGGCTGTAATCACAAAAATCGTATTCTGAAACCAGGGCATGGTCTGGGCTTTCTCAAAGAATTTTCTGAGCGCATAATCGGTATACATAATGGTTTGCTGGATTTCCAGCGGCCCTTTCCTGAAGCGGTTCTTGTATTTTTCCGGAACTTTGTACGGGTGATGCGATGAGAGCGTGAACACTGCACTCATAAAGGGCTGTGGTGTTGCATTGAGTTTGTGGGCAATATACTGCAGGTAGGGCTCATCCCATATCCCCCAGTTCCCATCAAAATCGGATTGATCGGGATATTCACTTTTGCCAAAGTAGGAATCAAACCCTGCCGAACGGCAGAAAGCATCAAATCCCATAGTGCCGTTTTTCCCGCCGTGAAAAAATGACGTTTGGTATCCTTCTGTTTTCAGCGTGCTTGCCAGGCTGTTAAATTTATTGGAAGCATACTGCGAAGTAATAAAATCTTCTGTCATCCAGGTAGGAAGGGAGGCCAGTACGGCTGGAATCCCTTCGATACTGCGCTTGCCGTTGGAAAATCCTTCGTACACAAGGCTTTTTTTAGCCAGGCTGTCAAGGAAAGGTGTGAAATCACTGTTAAGGTTCCCTTCCTGGTGGGAGAGGACTCCTATATGTTCAGCCGAAAAGCTTTCGAGTATGATAACAAAAACATTTTTTTTCTTCATCGGGACTACCTGGCCAAGGCTATCCCTGAGAGAATAGTTTTTCTCCGCGTTAAAAATGCGGATCATTTCATTCTCATCTTTAAAATAGCTGACTTTCTTAATTCCCTGCTGGCCGGAAGAGCGCATAAGCGTAAAGGCTGAATTGAGAACAATAGCTGTTTCCTGCGATGGCGCATATTGCGATGCGCTCAAAATCCCTACCGGCTTCAGTTGAATGCCCCCTCTCACGCCCAGAACGGATAAGGCAAAGAATAATACCATAAGGGCGCTCTGCGAAAGATAATAATGTGAATTTTTCTTTTGCTTCCTGTCAGAAATGCGGATTCGGCGGGCAATGTAAACAAGGAGAAAAGTACTCAGCATCCAGAGAATAAACACATACCAGTAGTCGCGGATAAACTGAGGCAGCATGTTGGCTGTATCGTCGCCCGTACTTATGTATTTGAATATGTCGATTGTCATTCGCTTTAGCGTAAACGGGTAATAGGCCGAATCAGCAAGATTTGGTATCAGCAGGATAATATTTGCCAAATAGTATAGGGTATCCGAAAAAATCCCAAATACTCTTTGATTGCGGAAATGAAATGGCAGAAGAAGCAGAAAGATATACAATGCGTTGGCATAAATAAGTGCCACCACATCGAACCTGAGTCCTGCAATAGTGTAATAGAGTAGTTTGGAAGGCGTTATTCCGGGGAATAGCGAAGGATGTAAAAAGTATATCAGTAACCTTGTAATAACCAGCAGAAACAAAACAACGAGTAAACGAAGCACGAGTGTGATATGTGGATTTCCTGTGAAAAAGGATTTTCGTAGAGTGCTGGGCATCGTTTACGGTAGTATGCTTTTAGTTATGTGGCTAATATACTTAAAATACAAAGTTGATATAGTATCAGCTGTTTGAACCGGCAAAAATAAAAAAATAAGAGATGCCATTGGGCATCTCTTATTAATCTATACAGAGTTCATGTTAATCTATACAGAGTACATGTGTGTTACTTCTGAATTTTGACCTCAATTTTGATAGATCTGTCAGCGCCTGAGGTGCCGTTAATCTCAAGTACTTTGTACATCCCCTTTTTGCCGGGGTTGTTTGAGGTTGAGGCAGTTTCGAAGGCGACAATGTCGTCCACTTTTAAACCGTTAATGTGCGTGGCAGTGAAGTTTGTAGCGGCAGCAATAACATCGGATTCGGTTGTTACTGCCGACCAGTCAAGGCCAAAGGTGAGTTTGAACTGTGTTGCATTGCGGGTTGTCCAGTCTTTGCATTCAACAAATTCGGGAACATCGAGCAACTGTGCATCGGAAATAGCAACGATGGAGGCTTTATTTGTGGTGCCGTAATAAAAAACCATATCCGCCTGGTCAGAATTTGCCCTGGCTATTGCCAGTTTCATAACTGAATTGTCGAAAGTTGAATAAAAGCTTCCCAGACCCGGGTTAAGCTGACCTCCCAGTAACACTGCCGTGTATGTGTTTATGGATGAGCCTGTAGCAGTAAGTGTTAACGAAACCTCTGCCGTTTGACCGTCCTTGTCAGTGATTTTAAATGTGAGAATTATGCTTCCGGCTTCGGGTGGCGAAGTAACTATAAAGTCTTTTGTGAAAGTTTCATTCGAAAATGTTGAATCGAGCAATGTTATTGGCGTTGCGCCCGATGTGGCAGTAACCAGCAGGTTAACCAATGCTGAACTCCCGCTTTTGGCCGAAATTCCAACTTTAAAAGTAGTGTTAACAGGAACTGTAATATCGGAAGAGGTATAGTCAGTTCCGGTTACGAATTCAATTGTTGGAGGTGTGGTGTCTTTGCTGCAGGATGATAATGAGGTGATAACTGCCAATAAAACAATGGCAAATAAAGATGTGATTCTTTTCATGGGTTTTTGGTTTTTTTTGTAAGTAAAGTGATAATTTGTGTGTTGGGGTTGCTTTTTAGATGATGAAATGTAAAATTTAACAATAAATTTCCAGATGCTCAAATTTCGTGCCACTAATAGAATTTCAACCTTAATGCGTTCGAAGCTCTTGTTTAAGTAGGTAAATAGATATTAACCAATAGGGTGTTAACAAAAAAAAGAAAAAAAAGTTGTTAATAAAAACAAATAACGTGTTCAATATGATAAATATTTGTATACTTTTGCTGAAAATTAACCTCCTAAAACAAACAACACATGAAAAAACTGTTATTCTTACTTGCAGTTGCAGGTCTTACTTCATTTGCAGCTTGCAAATCAGGCGAAACAAAAGTTGAAGCTACTGCTGATACAACACAGGTAGAAGTTGTTGATACAACAGCTGCTGCTCCTGTTGCTGATACCACTGTTGCTAAGTAATTTTTTTACCGGCCTGAGCTGGTTAATTTGTTATTTGAAAAGGAAATCTGAGGATTTCCTTTTTTTTTGCCCCATTTATTCTATTTATTTATTTATTATCGAATTAATGATATCAATCGGAGGGTTCCTGTCATCCGGCAGCATTCCCAGTTCTGGAAATAATTCGCCTGTTTTAGGTATTGCAATACGCAAAATGTCAGCAATATAAAAAGATTTTCCTGTTTGTCTGACATTTCAGATGCTGTGTACATTGAAACTTTGAAGGAAGTGTTTCACTAAAAACAGTCAAATTATTTTAATTGCATTAGTCTAAAAAATAAGTTTCTCAGCGTGGATTCCTCAACAGGTTTTTGCGTTGACCTGTAAATAAGTAAAAAATATTAGAATATTGACACATTAATATTTGCTATATTCGTTTGCCAATGTACCTTTGTTGCGCTCAGAGGAAATTATTCACTTTACAAGCTGAATTTACACAACCTTAATAAATTACCAATTATGGATTTTGTAACCGACAAATTGGCACTCATTGGCAACAGAGGAAAAGGAATCCGCTCGGATTGTCATATTACACTCGAGTTGACAGAAAAGGATGGCATACAACTTGAACTTATCAGTAAGGTTGAAGCTATGTATGGTGAAGCTATCCGCAAGCTGATACATGATATTCTTGCTTTTTATGATATTCAGCATGCGCGTGTACTTGTTGAAGACTCTGGCGCTCTGAGCCCTGTTATGGCTGCACGTATGGAAGCGGCAATCAGGCAGCTTACCGGTTCGGAAAAGGAATACCTTCTTCCTATGCTTGCTGAAAATCTTTATGGGACAGCTCGCGACAGGAATCGTTTTTCGAGGCTTTACCTGCCGGGAAATACACCAAGCCTAATGATTAATGCCGGTATTCATAAACCCGATGGTATTATACTTGACCTGGAGGATGCTGTTGCGCCTGCTAAAAAGTATGAAGCCCGTTTTTTGGTTCGGAATGCTTTGCGCAATATCGATTTTTATTCAGCCGAGCGTATGGTTCGCATCAACCAGGTTCCGGCTGGGTTAGCCGATCTCGATTTCCTTGTTCCTCACAATGTAAACCTGGTATTGGTCCCTAAGTGTGAAAGCGCTGATCAACTCAGGCAGGTGAATGAGAAAATTAATCAATTGAAATCCCGGAATAATGTAGACAGAACGATTTGGCTTATGCCCATTATCGAGAGTGCGCTTGGCGTTTTAAAAGCTCTCGAAATAGCCCAGAGCGAAAATGTTGTCGCCATAGCCATTGGCCTGGAGGATTACACTGCCGATCTGGGGACACGCAGAACCCAGGAAGGTACCGAGTCGTTCTTTGCCCGCAGCATGGTTGTAAATGCCTGCAAAGCTGCCGGTATACAGGCTATCGACTCGGTTTTCAGCGATGTGGCCGATATGGAAGCCCTCAAAGAAACGGTTATACGTTCAAAGGCTCTTGGCTTCGATGGTATGGGGTGTATACATCCGCGCCAGATACGGGTTATACACGAAAACTATGCTCCCGACGCTGCTGAAATTGAAAAAGCTATGAAAATTGTGAATGCTTTTATACAAGCTTCGGCTAAAGGACTGGGCGTTGTGTCGCTGGGAACAAAAATGATCGATCCGCCTGTAGTAAAACGTGCCCAGAAACTGATTGACCTGGCTGTGACCATGGGGAAACTGTCTGCTGATTGGCATGATGAGTTTTTGAATTTGTAGATAGATTTTTAATGTCGGATGTGGGATGTGGGATGTTGGATGTTGAAAGTGGGATGTTGAATGTGAAAATGAATAGTAGATTTAATATTTATGACTGAAATTGCAAAATGAATGAAAAATATTTGAGGGAAACATGGCTTCGAAATATTGCTAAGAATCGGTCTTCCGACTTCCGACTTCCGGCTTCGGTCTTCCGTCTTCGGTCTTCCGTCTTCCATCCAGATAAATTAGAAATACATCACGCTCATCTCTTTTTTAATTGATCAGAAAGATATGTCAAAATACGATAAATTAACGACAAATGCAGTGGGCCGCACTGTTCCACAGGTAGTTAACGGTAAAGATGCCATTCCATTTATGGGTGTTGGCAAATTCAAGCCTACCGGTCGCAAATATGGTCCGCTTATTACTTCCTGTGCTGATTTTCCTGATGATGGAAACAAGGTAGTGCCTTCGCTGAAAGAGGCGCTGGTCAGGGCAGGTATTGCTGACGGTATGACAATTTCCACCCATCATCATTTTCGTAATGGGGACCTGGTCGGAAATCAGATTTTTGATGCAGCCGCTGAACTGGGGATTAAAAATCTCACCTGGATGCCTTCCGCTTCGTTCGAATGCCATGCGCCCATGATAAAATACCTCGAAAATGGGGTAATTCACCATATTGAAGGCAGCATGAACGGTGCCCTTGGAAAATTTACTTCCGAAGGTAATATGGCAGGGCTGGGTGTACTCCGCTCGCACGGTGGCCGTTACCAGGCTATACAGGATGGTGATGTGCACATTGATATTGCCGTGATAGCAGCTCCTACTGCCGATTGCTTCGGAAATGCTACCGGCGATCGCGGACCTGCCGCCTGCGGATTATTAGGTTTCGCTTTAGCCGATTCGCAATATGCTGACAAGGTGGTTGTTGTTACTGATAACCTGGTCCCTTTCCCTTGTGTGCCCTGGCAAATACAGGGGAATTATGTTGATTTTGTAGTGGTGATGGATAGAATAGGTATTCCCGAAAAGATCATTTCCGGTACTACCGAAATCACAAAAAGTCCTGACCGGCTTCTGCTGGCTGAGATGACAGCACAATTTTGCAGCGAAACCGGCATCGTTCACGATGGTTTTTCGTTTCAGGCTGGTGCAGGCGGAACCGCCTTATCCATAGGTATATATTTTGCCGAAATGCTCCGGAAACAAGGAATGAAAGCCCGTTTCGCAAGGGGCGGAAGCAACAAGTACCTGGTAAAAATGCTGGAGGAAGGCTTAGTCGATTTTATTCTAGATGGACAGACTTTTGATCTGGAAGGTGTGCGCTCGATGCGCGAAAATCCGGGCCATCTCAATACCAGCCCGTTTACAAGTTATAACTATCACGGTAAGGGGAATTTTGCACAATTCGTTGATGTTGTCATACTTGGCGCAACCGAAGTGGATGTTAATTTCAATGCCAATGTGGTAACCCATTCGGATGGATACCTGCTGCATGGTATTGGTGGTTGGATGAATTGCCTGCTATCGAAATGCGTGATTCTGCCGATTCCTTTGTTTCGAGATCGTATGCCTGTTATCCGCGATGAGGTTACAACTATTTGTGGACCCGGTGAACTGATTGACGTCATTGTTACCGAACGCGGTATTGCCATCAATCCGTTGCGTACGGATCTGATCGAAAAAATGAAAGGAAGCTCTCTGCCTATTAAGACTATTCACGAACTCAAGGCTGAGGCCGAAAAAATATGCGGCAAGCCTAATAAAGCCCGTCTGACTGACGAAGTAGTTGCCGTTATTAAATGGGTGGATGGAACTGTGATTGACTCGGTTTTCAGGGTCGATAAGTAAAACTGAAATTAGTTCATAATCCTCAGCCTGGTTTTCCCGGACTGAGGATTTTTTTTTGCCCAAAACTCGAAAAGAATTGCTGACTGAATTGGTGATTCTTTGTGTCATAGGCTATTTTTATTCAGCCTCGAAGGCACTAAAACACTAAGAACACACAAAGTTTAATGCGCAACTTTTAACTCCAACTTATTTTTTTTAGATAGTTCTTCACTGACCACTAACCCTACATTGGATTTTGGAGAATAAAAGAAAAAGCGCATCCTGCCGTAACAGTATGCGCTTCAAAAAATAAAACAAGCATTTTTAGAATGGCCAGAACTGGTTATCGAACCAAATGCTTTCCTTCAGTGCTTCATTCAGATCATGCAGTATTTTGTGATGGCCACTTTCCCAGTTAGCCAGCCATTTATACATTTCTTTTTCGTTCACATCTTCAGCTTCGGCCGAACGTTTTGAATAAAGTTCAACAGCCCGTGTTTCGAAATCCATTGCGGCTGAAATGGCAGCAGCCTCGAAACTGGCAGCCGAAATTTCTTTCATCAGTTGCGGGTTAAGAATTACCTGTGAAATATCTTCGGTATCACCGTTGCTGTAATCGGGTTTTGTAAATGTGCCTTCTTTTACAAAGTGAGCAAACTGTACCGAGAGGAATTCAACATGGGCTTTTTCCTCTTCTGCCATGGTAATAAAGATTTTACGGGCTTCGGGACTCTCTGTTTGTTCAGCAATTTTTTCATAAAAAGCCTTTCCCCGCTTTTCGAGCAGAATGGCTGTTTTCAGGATTTCTAAGGCTTTAGTGTTTTCCATACTGTTTTTATATTATAATTGTCTTTTTTTTTCTGGTGCAAAGATACTCCTATTAACAAACAATCTGCTTTTCTTGTATATAATTCAGGCTTTATTCCGGACAAAAAAAGCCGTAAGTTTGCATAGCAACTTCAATAAATTATTATTTAGATAATTCTGTGGAAAATTCGGACCATATTGAGATACTTCGCGCTCTTTTTCTAAACTGGGCACCCGAAAAGGGAATAGAGATTTTACCTCTTCCCCAGGCTGGTTCATACCGGCAGTATTACCGGATTACCGGCCAGCAAAAGCATGCAATAGGTGTTTACAGCCCTGATAAAAGCGAAACAACCGCCTTTTTAACATTCACAAACCATTTCAGGCAATTGGGGCTTCAGGTTCCTGAAATATATGCTTCCGATCCTGAAAACGATTGTTACCTGATAAGCGATCTTGGGAATATGTCGCTGCTTGATCACCTGGAGTTGAATCGTACAGGAGGCATACCTTCGGACGAAACCTATGAGTTTTACCGGCTTGCAATTGCTGAACTTCCACGTTTTCAGGTTGATGCCTGCAGGGATATGAACTTTTCTGTTTGTTATCCTTCGGGCGAATTCGATGGACGTGCCATGCGCTGGGATCTCAATTATTTCAAATATTACTTTTTGCGGCTGCTTAAAATACCTTTCAACGAAGCAGCGCTTGAAGATGATTTTGACCGGCTGATTATTCATTTACTGCAAAGCGGGGGTAATTATTTCATGTACCGCGATTTTCAGGCCCGCAATATCATGGTGCACGAAGGAAAACCCTGGTTTATCGATTATCAGGGCGGCAGGCGCGGACCGCTGCAGTACGACCTGGCTTCGCTGCTTTTTCAGGTTAAGGCATCTTTGCCTTATTCGTTCAGGGAGGAAATGCTTGGCTGGTATCTCGAGAATCTGAAAAAGTATATCAGTATTGATGAAAAGAGGTTTATTGACGACTATTACGGATTTGTGCTGATCCGCTTGCTTCAGGTTATGGGAGCGTATGGTTTCAGAGGATATTTCGAGCGCAGGGCTCATTTCCTGCAAAGCATACCCTATGCAGTCGAAAATCTCCGCTGGCTGCTTGCAAACGTAAAATTCAGAATTGAAATGCCTGAATTAATGAAAGCTTTACAGCAGGTTGCAGATACTGAAATAAAATTACCTTACCTGCCCGAAACCGGCTCGCTTACCGTTACAGTAAACAGTTTTTCATTCAAAAACGGCCCTCCACCCGATTATTCAGGGAATGGAGGTGGATTTATTTTCGATTGCAGGGCTTTGCCCAATCCCGGCCGTTACGACCATTATAAGAAATTTACCGGGCTCGATGAGTCTGTCATCCAGTACCTCGAAAGAGAACCGGTGGTGATAAAATTTTTGCAGAACGTGTATAAAATTGTCGATCAGAGTATACTCGAATACCAGCGGAGGGGATTCAGTCACCTGCAGGTAAATTTCGGATGTACAGGCGGACAGCATCGTTCAGTATACTGTGCTTCGCGACTGGCTGCATATATTGATGAAAATTATTCGGTAAAAGTCATCATTTCGCACAACGAAATGAAAAACCTTATGTTCAAGTAAATGATACCTTCATTCCTGTAAACTTTAAACCTCTGGATTAAATCAGTAGCTGAAAGTTAATCCAGTTCTTTAGGCATTTTTTAAAGGATATTTGAAACAAGGGATCAGAAAAAACTTAATCACTTACTGATTCAAAGTTTGAAAGTGTCAGCTCAATTAAAATAAGTGTAAAAAAATAAATAGTAAATCCTGAAAATTACAGAGTCCATTGGAACAATTTGATATTGAGATTTATAAGAATAAGACTGAGATAATCCGCCAGACAGTAGTGCAGATTATTAAAGATTTTACCATGTTCGGGATGGATGTTGAGTTTACCGGCAATGAAGCTATGGCATACAATGAAATGTTTATGCAATTGTTATCGCATGTTTCGCATATGCTCGAAACGGATCCCCACAGGCTTTCGGCTTTACTATACCAGGTTGATCTGGGCGAGAATAAGATCATGGAATCGAGTTCCCTGCATCCTGAATGGACCTTGCCCGAAGTGATAACGGAACTGGTTATTCACCGTGAACTCAAGAAAGTCCTGATACGGAACTATTATAAAAATAATCCCGATAAATTATGAAGGCAATGATTTTTGCCGCCGGCTTAGGTACCAGGTTAAAACCCTATACCGAAAATATGCCGAAAGCCCTTGTGCCTGTTGCCGGAGTTCCGATGCTGGAGATACTGATAAAGCATCTTCTGGAAAGTGGTATCCGGGATATAATTGTAAATGTGCATCATTTTGCCGGTCAGGTTATTGATTTTCTCGACCGGAATAAGAATTTCGGAGCAAATATTGCCATTTCGCATGAGGACGAATTGTTGCTTGATACCGGTGGCGGGTTAAAAAAAGCTGCCTGGTTTTTTAACGATAACGAGCCTTTTCTGGTTCAGAATGTTGATGTGTTAAGCGACCTGGACTACAGCAAAATGCTTGACACGCATACTAAAAGCGGTGCGCTGGCTACCCTGGCGGTTTGCAGGCGCTCAACCTCCCGGTATTTTCTTCTGGATGATCAGAATCAGCTGTGTGGCTGGGAAAATACCCAAACCTCCGAAGTGAGAATGGTTCAGCCGGGGGCGCAAAATCTGAACCGCTTTGCTTTTAGCGGAATTCATATTATCGACCCCTCCATTTTCGGGTTTATGCCTGAGGGTGGTAAATTCTCTATTGTTGCCACATACCTTGATCTGGCAGCCAGCAAGAAAGTGATAGGCTTTCAGCACAATCCCGAAACCTGGGTGGATATGGGCAAGCCTGAGGAATTGCTTAAAGCAGCAAGTATTCTCAAAAGTATGAAAAATGCGTAATAAAATATTAATATAGATAACTCATTGTCCTTGTCAATGCCACTTCTCCTAAAGGAAAGCGGACAGAGGTGAGGTAATCCAGATACCATGCAGCCCTTCCTCGACAAACTGGCCAATCATCTTTATTCAAAGCACGGCGATAACTTCAGCCGGATTTGCCTCGTGTTTCCAAGTCGCAGGGCAGGCTTGTTCTTTAAGCAATATGTTTCCCGCATAATTGATAAGCCTGTCTGGCTTCCCGATATTTATGCCCTGGAGGATTTTGTGGTTCATAAATCGGGACTCAGGCTCAGCGACCCGCTCGAACTTATTGCCAGCCTGTACAAAGTGTATAAGTCAATTGAAAAAGAAAAGGCACAGCCCTTCTCCGAATTTATATCATGGGGCAATATGCTGCTGGGCGATTTCGATGAAATTGACCAGTATATGGCTGATGGCGAAAAAGTGTTCCGTTACCTTGATGAGATAAAAGCGATGAAGCACTGGAATCCGGATGGTAAACCGCTAACGGATTTCGAAAAGAGTTATCTGCAGTTTTATAATTCACTGGCACCCTGCTATACCTTGTTTCGCGAGCAACTCCTTGAAAAGGGCAAAGGATATTTCGGACTCGCGTTCGATATGCTGCTGAAGGATATTCAGAATAAATCGTTTGCTGAATGGGATTCAATTGTTTTTGCAGGTTTTAACGCATTGACAGCTGCTGAGGAGAAGCTGCTGAAATACCTGGTTGAGGCAGGTAAAGCTGAGATATACTGGGATGCTGATGATTATTATTTGTTGGACCCGCGCCAGGAAGCAGGTCGCTTTTTGCGCGAATATATAAGCAGTAATACTTTCGGGCCATTGAACTGGATTGGCGACTCGCTGCGGACCGGAGAAAAATCGGTTTCGGTAATTGGCGTTCCGGGAAATGTAGGGCAGGCTAAGCTGGCAGGGGAACTTATCAGGGATCTGATCAGGAAAAAGGGTACTGCCAATGGTATTGCACTGGTATTGGTCGACGAGGGATTGTTGCTCCCTGTGCTGAATTCGATTCCTTCCGAAACCGGTGATTTTAACGTAACCATGGGTTTCCCGCTGAAGCAGACACCTGTATTCTCGCTGATTGATATTGTGCTGACTTTATTTGCTGATGCAAAGCGCTTTGCTCAGCAGCTTCCGGGCGCCCAGCCAGGTGCTGAGCCTGTGTGGCGGTTTTATTACAAAGATATTCAGCGGTTTCTTTCCCATCCTTTTATGATATCAGCCCTCAAGGATAATGGATCGCAAACTGCGAAGCCTGATCATGTTCCGGTAGCAAAGTCTTTTTATACCCCGGGCCAGTTTCAACAGCTGCTGAATAGCATTTATAAGCCACTTTCGTTGGTATTCGAGCCGTATCTTGGCGTTAAACCCATTGAGCCCGGTGATGTGATTTCGCTGGTAAAAGATATTATATCCTATTTGCGCAATGCTTTTTCCCCTTTTTTGGACGATGATAATGAGAATACAGGGCAGAACTTGTCAATCGAGACCGAATATCTCTTTCATGCCGCAGTATTGTGTTCAAAACTGGATGTGATACTAAAAGATCCGGAACTTAAGCCCGATATAGAAACCATACAGTCGCTGGTGAGTAACCTTATTGCCGGTACACGACTGCCATTCTACGGTGAGCCTCTCAACGGGCTGCAGGTCATGGGTATGCTCGAAACCCGCCTGCTCGATTTTACCGATATCATCATGATTTCGGTTAACGAAGGCCTTTTGCCAAGAGGGAAAAATCAAACTACTTTTATTCCCGATGAGGTGCGCAGCCAATTTGGTATGCAACGTTACAGCGAACGAACGGCTGTTTTTGCATACCATTTCTACCGGCTGATGCAGCGTGTTGAAAATGCCTGGCTTCTCTATAATACCGAAGGTGATGAGTTAGGCGGAGGTGAGAAAAGCCGCTTTATCAGCCAGTTGCTGTATGAAATGCCATCGGTGAATGCAGGAATAAAAATATCAGAGCAAACACTTTCGGTTGTTCCGGGTAATACCAGTGCCGGCGAAATTTCGGTAGTCAAAACACCGGAGATAACAGAACGTTTATTACAGATTGCCGATAGAGGCCTGTCGCCAACAGCACTTGCTATGTATCTGAAATGCAGCCTGCAGTTCTACTATTCGCAGGTGTTGCGTATTTCAGAACCCGAGCAGGTATCCGAAACCATTGATGCAGCCATGCTTGGCGAAATTGTTCACGATGCCTTACACAAAACGTATGCAGCCAGGAAAAGTGAAGCCATCACGCCTGATATTCTTACGGTTATGATGCCGGCGGCAATTCAGCAGGTGCATGAGGCTTTTGCGTTAAAATTCAATGCTGCTGAACTATCAACAGGTAAAAACCTGCTGATTGTAAAGGTGGCCGAAAATATGGTAAAGCGTTTTCTGCTAGCCGAAAAGAAATTCCTTGAGCAAAACGGTGGCGTTCTCGAAATTCTCCTGCTTGAGGAAGACCTGAATTCGGTGATTGGAATTGCTGATACTGTTACCGGCGAAGTTTTAAATGTAAAGATTCATGGTAAGGCCGACCGCATCGACAGGGTAGGAGGTGTAACCCGCATTATCGATTACAAGACTGGTAAAGTCGAAAATAAAGAGTTGAAAATTGATTCAATATCCTTATTGCGTGAAATGGAGGAGCCCGGAAAGCTTCTGCAGGTACTTTCGTATGCGCTGATGTATTCAGCCATGCAGGATGAGCCACCCCGCCAGCTTGTTTCGGGCATAATATCCTTGCGCAAATCCTCCTCATACCTTGTAAAAACCGATATTAACAAGAGCGATACCCTGGATGCGGGCATCCTGCAGGATTTTACCAACGAACTGGAGCTGATAATAGGCGATATCTTTAATACTTCGCAGCCATTTAATAAGACGGCCAACCGCGATACGTGCAATATGTGCTCTTTCAGCACGATCTGTAACCGCACTGTTAATTAAGCTGTTAATCAGGCTAACGTTGAGCCGGGTAAAATTATTTTTAAAAAAATGATTAAATGTTTTGAGGTTTAATAAAAAGTGTTAATTTTGCACTCCCAATAACTATATCTGGTTCGGTAGTTCAGTTGGTTAGAATACGTGCCTGTCACGCATGTGGTCGCGGGTTCGAGTCCCGTCCGGACCGCCACAATTTAAAAAAGTCTCTGATATTCAGAGACTTTTTTTTTTGACTTAAAACTAGAAATAGGGGATTAGGGATCAAGATAAACCCAAGCTTATTTTACAATCGGATTAGCGGTAATGGAAGCCCATTCAGCATAAGCCCCGGCATAAAGTTTAACGTTCGGGAAACCGGCAATCTGCCTGAGTGCTATATATGTAACAGCGGCTTTAATTCCAGTCTGACAGTAGACTACGATTTCTTTTTCTGATGTTGCGCCTGCTTTTGCAGCTATAGCCATGATTTCTTCTTTCGTTTTATATGCTCCGGTAACTGTAAGCATATCCTTGTAATACAGGAACACAGCTCCCGGCAGATGCCCCTGGCTTTTTTTGTCTTTATCAATACCTTTATATTCGTCAGGTTCGCGTACATCGAGCAATAATGCTTTAGGATTAGTTTCCAGTGCTTTTACAGCAGCCATATCGATGTTCATATCAATATTTACTGTGGGAATAAAAGTAGTCGCTTTAAGTGAAACCGGGGTATTGGTCATGGGAATACGGGCCGCTTCCATTTGAGCCATATCCTTATGAAGTAATAAAACATCAGTAGCACCCATGTATTTTAAAACCCACCAGACACGGCTATTGTATTTCTGTGAACCATCGTCATAAATTACGATTTTTGAATTATTGCTGATTCCACTTTTACCGAAAATGGATGCCAGTTCGGCCAGATCCTTAAACTGGCCTTCAACAGGGCCTGGTTTATAAAGACTTTTGTGTGGTATATTAACAGCTCCCTGTATATGCTGTTTAGCATATACATCTGAAGCCTGAACATCAATAACTACCATCGATTTGTTTGCTTTAAGTTCAGATCCAAAGTCTTTTGCCGAAATGGAAACCTGCGCCTGCAGGCTTAGGATGCTAAAAAAGCTTAACAGACAAAGTATTATTATTTTCATGATTCTTTTTTTTTTGACAAATTTATTTTGGGGGCATTGGCCTAGCTGAATGTGAAACTTAATTCAATTTAACCTGGATCTGCATCAGAAGCATATCATTAGGTATTTCATTGTAATTTACAATGTCGGATGAAGAACTTGACTCAATGTTGTACAAGTAATTAAGTTGGAGCCTTACCCAGTCATTTGCATAATAATTTAGTCCGAATGTTAGTGTTGATTTACGGAATGCTGTATGATCATAATCCGCCTTATCCAAATCCTGATCATAGGTCTCATATTTTACTAAAGGCATTACTTTAAATTTGGTGTTGTACATAAGTTGTGCAAAATAGCCATTGCTTTTAAAGTTGCCGAGAACAAGTTCGGGAGTAGCCCCACATCCGCCACCAATAAGCTTTGACCCTTCATCTCTGCCAAACACATATTCCGATTGAAGTATGAAATTGTGTTTTTTCAAGGTAACATCAAATCCATATCTCATGCGTATATCCTTTGTAATAACCGTTGGATCCGGATTTTTCTGTTTTCCATACTGATAGCTGCCACCGATACTGATCCAGTCGTAAGGCGCAATTACCAACCGGCCAATAAAATCTTTAGCCATGTCAATATCATAGGCGTTTTTGCCTGTTCCATTTGTAACAGATAGTGAGTAGGATAAGATGTTTTCTTTATCCAGGCCAAGTATTTTTTGGGGTCCTGTACTGCCGCTGATCATCACGCCCAGATCGCGATCAGGTGAAGTGAGTTCATTTACAACCTTTGACCGGTTGATGGTATAGAGATCCTGGCATGCAGTTGATCCTAATTCAAGACCAAATGGTTTTTTGAACTGCCCCATCGAAATTTTCAACCAGGGTTTAAATCTGTTATAAGTGACGAATGCATCAAGTAAGTAGGGGCCATTCTGAAAGGAGCTGAATTCGGCCATAACGTGATAGGAGAAATCGTAAGGTATAACACCCGTTACCCCTAAGCGAGCCCTTCGAAAGTAAAAGCCCATATCGTTTTTTGAAGTGCCGTCAACATTGTCACCGTTAAAACCGATTTTAAATTCAGGCTGAATATAGCCAATTACAGAAACGCCACCTGATGAAGACGCAGGTTCCATGCAACCTTGTGCACTAATGTGCACAGACACAAAAAAGGTGAGAATTATAAGTATTGAAAGAGTCTTTTTCATTGTATGTATTTTATATAAGGGGAAGAATGCATAGATTCTTCCCCTTATAAGTATAATTAATTACTAAATTAATTGGTTACAAGAGCCCAGTTTTTAGCTCCAGGATAAACGGGTTTTTTAGCAGACTTCAGACCATCAAAAATAAGTTTATTAGCCCCGAAACCAATGCTTTTTGTATTATATCCCAGAACGTTAAGCCAGAAAGTAGCAATACTCGAAGTTTGGCCTGTATAACAATAAACCAGAGCCTGTTTAGATGGATCGATTGCTTTTACCATATCACCAGCCAATGAAATAACAGGTAAATCAAAAGCACCTGCAAAATGGCCTAGTGCAAGATAGTCGGCGGCAGACCAATAGTTCATTATCTGGAAAGTAGCAGGGTTAGCCAGAACATCAGCTGCTGCCTGTGTTGAAAATCCTGCATCAAGAACAGCCTGAACGCGTTCCTTTAATATAGTTGCTCCATCGGTGGAGGTTGATGTCCAAACAGGCTCAACAAAGGCGCCATTTGCCGGGGCTTCGGTTGTTACCCAGTTAGGGCTGCCAGCTGCAATATTGCCATTTGCACCAACTTCAGCACCTGAATTAGAAACCCAGGCACCTTTGCAGGCTGCATTCCAACCAGCCATGCCCCATTTCAGTACAACTGCATTCGGGAAACCTGAAAGGCGAAGAGCCATGACAGCCTGGCCTGCTGTTTGACCTGTGTAACATACAACACAAATCGGTTTATCAGTGTAATTTGCAGCTGTAGTAACTACGTCTTTAAGTACAACATTAACAGCATTTTTGATATGACCTGCAGCATAATCGGTAGCAGAGCGGATATCAAATACGTTGTAAGCAGGCAAAGTACTTGTAAGTGAATCAATAGGTCCACCCATCGCAGTTGATTTGGGATCTACAATCCAGGTCTTAGCCAAATCAGGAAGATCGAGCGTTTTGGAAACCATGTATGTTTTCAATGTAAGATAGGCATTAACAGCTTCAGGTGCATCCTTTTTACAGGATGTCATCATCAGTACAGGCACAAATGCCAATAAAATTGCGAGGTTAATTAGTTTTCTCATAGTACTTTTTTGTTTTTTGGGTTTGTGAATTTGTTATAGATTGATTGTTTGAATTTTATATTGTTAATTGATTCACAAAGCTATTTTAAAAATTCTCCAGCTGTGCAACAATAATATTGACTTCAACAGCTATAAAACGGTGTTTCATCAATAAAAAACTGAGGTAGATCAGAAAAAAAAGAATTTTAAGTGTACTTTTATGCACTAATTTAACAACCATACTATGCAATCATCAGGCTTGGATACTTGCGTTTCTTTTGTTTATGATCTTTCATGTTTTGAACTTCTTACCGATGAAGAAAAAGTAATGATAAATTCAAATTCGGTTCTTGTGAATTTCAAGAAAGGTGAAATTGTTTGTAAACAAGGTTCCTTCGCTTCACATATCATGTACCTTGAGAAAGGTCTTGTGAAAATTTACCTTGAAGGTAATCCCAAAGACCTGATCTTAACTGTTACCCCTTCCAAAAACCTGATGGGTCTACAGTCACTTTTTGAAGGAAATAATACTTTTTTATATAGTATAAGTACTTATACCGAGGTTTCAGTAAGGATGATAGACATACAGGTTTTTAAACAGTTACTCAGGCAAAACTCTCATTTCAGTTACCGCATTATAAATATTCTAAATGAGTCTACTTCACAGTCGTATGGAAGATTCTTCAGCCTTACACACAAGCAGTTGAACGGAAGACTGGCGGATATTCTGCTCTGTCTTTCGCGTAGGATATTCAAATCAAATTCTTTCAATTTGCCTATTTCCCGAAGCGACCTCAGTGACCTTACAAGCATGTCGACTGAAAGTGTGATCCGAATAATGAAGGATTTTAAAGATGATGGAATTATTGATATTAACAATAAGGAGATTACCCTTCTTGATTTGGTGAGACTTGAAAATATCAGTGCTAAAGGATAGAAGGCTTTATTTACGGTTTGAATCGGACTTTTATAAATGATTCATGTTGGGAACGTCGGATTTTTTTTCGGATAGCTATCCTTCAAATAAAGTGCTGATTAACTGGTGTCGTTGTTTATGCAAAATGTAATGGATAAATCTGAGAGTGTTATTTGCCTGTATTCGTATGGTTTGATCTGTATCTTTCAGCAATAGTAAAATACATTCCTATACTGAAATGGAATTCTTCGCCAAATTCGCCCGGCGGGCTGTTCAGATTACCTGAAAAGACTCCCTGGCACTGTACCTTATAGTTCTTATACCCTCCACGAACCGTAATGGCCGGTTCAGCAAAAAAATAATTTCTTCCTGATATAGCTCTAAGTGCATCGTATTCAATGGTGTTGTTGAAAATATTGTTTTTTATGCCGTAAAATGATAATTTGCAAATACGTGTTGAAAAGGCAATGTCAAATTCATCGAACGCCAGGCCAATTGAGGGCTGAACAAATAATCTGTTAAATGACATGCCTGATGTGCCATTTGATTGGTTATTATAAATATCGTAATAGGTATGGTGCTGGTTCCCGCTTCCCAGTCCGCCGTATATTTCAAATACAGCAGAATTGCTGAGTGGCCGGTAATACCCTGCCGCACCTTCGATGTAGTATCCTTGTCCTTTGTTTGGGCGTGAGCGGTCCTGGCCTTGTGCCGAAATGAAATTGGCAGTAATTCCGATATTACTCGTGGGAGAATATGCTGCCTGTATTTCGGCGCAGGATGATTCATCGCCTAAACCATAATTGGCCGATAAGCGGTACTCGTTTTTTTCTTTGAACAATGGCACATTCTGAGCATTGGGTACATAATAATAATGGGTGCAACTGCATACCATAAAGGCTGAGAATAATAGCACTAAAGCTTGATTTCTGATCTGAACAGGTTTCATTTTAATTCTATAAAAACAGAATGAAAGCTTACTTGTATTGCTTTACAGCTTATAAACAGGAAACTACAAAGCAATTTATTCAGAAGAACAAGCAGAATATAAAGGAGAACTATTTTACAACACTAAATATACGAATTATTGAGATATGTTTGCTGGAAATTAACGAATATTTTTAGGCTATACATTTCCGGATTTGCCAGATAGCTTTTTATAAAATAGTGTTCATTTGCCCTTGGATGAAAAAAGTGAGAGGGGAGGGGTGCTCATCACTATACAAAAGACATATTCTACTTAATGAATATGGCTTCACAAAGAGTGTATTGCCTGTTCTTTAGTCCTGTGCTAAGATTAATACAAATGCTTTAGATGGCCTATCTATTAATCGGCTGGATTATAGCGTTAATAGCAGCCAGATAGGAAATGACATGGATATTTACGTTATATGGATTGGAAAATGAGAAGAGGGAATAAGTGGTTGGAATAAGTAAGTCTGACTTTATTAATCCAAGCGATAGAAAATGGAATAGTTACACGATTTTTATTTCCATTTCATTCAATCCGAACCGGTTCTTCCCGGGTGTGCCATCCGATAAAAATATATCGATTAGCCATATAATACCAAGGATTGGTATAAATAAAACCAGAAGCATCCAGCCACTTCTCCCGGTATCGTGAAGCCGCCTGACTGAAACTGCTGTCCATGGGATGGCCATTGCCAGAGTATATGTTAGAAAAATGTAGCCAAAAGGCAACTTTATATTGCCTTGATTAGTTTCCAGGTTGAAATTTGTTTTTAAAACCAAATCGATGATCATTGCGGCAACCATGAAAAATAGATTTATTAAGAAATAAGCCCAGAATTCTTTCTTTTGCGCCCTGCCCTTGAATTTGGCATATTTTGTAACCACTTGCAGATACCAGTACATATTTTGTGTTTTAGTAGTCTTTTAATAAAGTCTTACTTGTTTGATCTGTAATTTTTGATTAATCCGAATGAAAAGCAGATTGTTAAGAATTATTTATAATACTCTACGACGAAAAATACGTAATCAATTTTAACATGTGCCTAAATCAGGCGTTCTGTTATTTAAAGATGCTAATTTAATGTAATAAGTTTTCAGAAATAGCATTTTAAACTGTCAGGGCATATTCTGTCCACATTCTGCCAGTAAGGGACTAACAGAAATGCCGAAATTGGTTCTCTGTTAACATCTTAAATCTGATTATTAATGAATTAGCAGGAGATAACTTAAATTGAGGATTGAAGCAAGCAACTTAAAGTGTAGCCAGGAAATATTTTCAGCTATCTTAGTCCAGGAATATAAATTCTGAACTTTTGAAAGTGGATCAGTTTTTATTCCGGGTCTTTCCTGCGGTTTTTAAAAATCAGGTATAGCATGGTGAGAGAAAAGATCAAAACAATAATGTTGGTGCCTATAATTGAAATGCTGTGAATCAGAATGCCGTAATACAGCCATAGGGATGTGCCTAAGGATGCTATGAGGAACATTGCCAGCGAAACATCTTTAGTGGATTTCGACTTCCAGGTTTTGACCACCTGGGGCAGAAAGGTGGTGCAGGATAATGCGCCGGCAATGATCCCTACTACTTCGTTGTTCATTTTTAAAATTTGGTTTTATTTAAGGAAAATATAGAATATCCTTTGTGCTCAGTGCAGAGTGCACAGCGCTCTGGGTGTGTAATTCATACTCACTGCAGGATGATGAATTATATAATTCGCTCTCATGATTCAATTTTATTTTAAACAGAACCAAGATGAATACTATTTTACCCCGGGTTTGCAGTGTCTGCACACCCGCAGGGTGTCTGACACACGCTTTTGATTTAGGTGCCAATTAAAACAACCCTGTTTTGATTTATTCTGCGAATATTTTAATCAGCGCTGACTTAACTTCTTCCAGCGGGGGATTAATATTAAATACTTCGGATGGAGCAAGATAATGAAGCGTTTTACCTCTTTTAAATTTCTCTTCACCACCCCCGGTTATATTCAGCATAATAACTGCTTCGGGGTCAACTTTTTTGTCACTAACAGCCTGTATAAGTGAAGCAACGGCGACGGCTGCGGCCGGATGAATATCGTTGCCTTCGTGTGTCAGGAAGAGGTTTGCTGCCTGGCGTGCTTCTTCGTTGGTAGCTGCCATTACTTCCCCCTTTGTCGCGGTAAGTGCGTCGAAGAGACCTCCAACAGGAGGGTAGGGTGGCTTGCGGTTTGAGAGTACTTTTGCATCAATAATTTCGACCTCGCGGCGGGCGGCTTCGTCGTCAAATGGAAGCATATCGCGCGAATTGACATTCCATGCATTCATAATCGGTACAAAAGGACTGTTCTGTGATACCATAAGTTTGGTAACCTTATTCCCGAATCTTCCGTCAGCCAGTAGGCGGAGGTTTGCTTCCCAGGCAGCAATTGCCCCCGTTCCGCTTCCGATTGCCTGGAAATAGTATTCGGGAATAGTTCCAATATGGGTTGCAGCAGAAAGCATGGTTGTTCCCATTCCGTCGCGGCGGGCAACATTTTTGGCACCGCCTTCGGCAATAAAACCTTCGCACTGGCAAGCCAGGTTTGAGAGGTGGATGGCATCAAAATAATCGCTGCCGCTGCGGGTGGCTATAAGTTTAACACAACTGCCCAGTGGGTTTTCGAACCATAGCGCATTCAGGTTGTCTTCAGGAACACATAATAACAATGGAATATTATTTTCGGAGCATACCTTGGCAAAAGCACGGGCCGTATTACCCGCTGAAGCTACTACCAGCACTTTGGATTGAGACGGATCCATACGGGCACATACAGAGTAAGCTTCAGTTTCTTTGAAGGAACAGGTAGTCATATTTGCTCCTTTCTCGGGCCAGTAGCCACTGAAGGTAATAAACAGGTTTTTTAACCCAAGCCATGCTGCCAGGCCTGAACTTTTGTATGTTACGGGCGCCGATGATCCCTGCAACATACGGTTTACGGGAAGCCAGTCGGCAAAACGGTAAATCCCGAAGGAAGTATCCTTTGGATTCATCTGGTTTTGCTTGTATATTGCCCTGATCAGACCCGGCTTTGTTTGGCCGGGAGCATCCAGCATCCAGCCTGTATCCTTAAACGTTTCGCCTGTAACAAGTGATTGGAGTGTATATTCAGTTGCAGCTAATTCCATAGAAAATAGTATAATGCCGGTAAGTAAAGCGCAAAGGTAAAAAAAGGACTCCAATGAAGAGAGCCCTTTTTGTTAATTAGTCACATAAGCCGTTCACTTTAGAATGCATTCCCTGATTGTGTCCTGTACTTTCAGGGTAACTTCCCATAAATGCAGCAGATGCCGTAATTGAGAGTACGGATTCCTGCCAGCTATATCAACAGCTCATCTCACCTGCGTTTTTCTTTGCCGAAAGCAGGCTGTAGGCTCCTTTTATAACTATCCTTGCAGTCTTAATGTCGAATCCTTCGGGAAAAGTGATTTCGGAGTATCCTCCATCAGTCACGCCTTTGTGCACCTCAATCATGCGGTATTCAGTAAATGGTTTGCCCCCTTCTGTTTTATTCCTGCCAAAGGCAAAGATATAATCCTTGTCGTCGAAACTTACAATTGCCTCCGAAGGAAGTGCAGTAACCTCTATGCCTGAAGCTTCGATAACAGCATTAACATACATTCCCGGAATTACATTCCTGCAAATACCACTTACACTGGCATAGACTTTATACGTCCTGTCAGCATTTACTGATCTGCCTGTCTGGTAAATAATGGCTTCATGCTGTTCCGTTTCGTTATTGATAAAAAACCGGATCTTTTGTCCGGTCGAAACCTTATCAGCATCTTTCTCGAACAAAGTGAGTTCGAGCAAAAGTTTATCGCCGTTAACGATTTCGAACAATACCTCCGTTGGGGCAACGAATTTTCCAATATTGATGTTAACTGCTTTTATAAAACCTGAAATAGGAGAGGTTACAGCAACAGCTCTTGTGATGTTGTCCTCGTTGAGTGTTGAGTGGTTAATGCCGATCATTGCAAGTTTTTGTTCCAGTGCCCTGGCCTGTGCTTTCAGGTTCTTGAAGTCGGCTGTAACCTGTTGTAGGTTCTGTTGCGAATACACATCATTCTTAAATAGTTCGGAATGCCTTAAAAAATCGGCTTCAGCAAATTCGAGCTTGTTTTTGGTTTCAAGGTAATTCTGCTGAATATCGACAAACTCCTGGTTTTCGAGTATGGCAAGTGTTTGTCCTTTGCTTACTGAAGTACCCGGAGCGACTGTAATGCTTTTTACAAATCCGCCTAATGGCATGCATACTGTCGCCATATTCTGAGGTGCAACCGCAACGATTCCGCTTACTTTGAGTGTCCCATTCAAAGTTCGTTTTTCAATAGTGCCGGTTTCGATTTTTGCCAGCTTTGCCTGATCGTCGCGTAATTCCACAATATCCTGCGGAAGTACTTCTTCTTCTTTAGTTGGAGCAGGCTCTTTGCCCTTGTTACACGCATGTATGGTAAACATTAGTACTGAAAGCAGAAGGGCTGGAAATAAGGTATGTTTTCTCATAAGTGATTTTTTTTTATTGTTTTAAGATTTTCTGCAGCTTTATTAATTTCTTCGTTTTATGTTGCAAAGGCCCGTCATGATTATTGAAACTTTTGCTTCGGACTTGTCTAGTAATAATGGCTGCTGTTTTGCAGTTATAACGGTTTACTGAATTTTGCCCGATATATATTCAATACTGATAAGTGTCTTCATGCAGTTGTTAAGCGCGTTGAGGTAGTTCTGCCTGATGTCGATGGCGCGGTTCAGGTTTAAGACATAATCGAGGTAATCCATGGCGCCGGCTTTGTAGCTGCGGCCCGACTGCTCTATAATATAGTCTGCTTCGGGAATAGCCTGTGTTTCGTAAAAGTCAACACTCCTTTTGAATTTAGTGTATTCATCGAGCAGTGAAGCATATTCCGAAGCCAGTGTCCTGGAATAGCTGTCAGCATTGTTCCTGGCAATTTCCTGTCTGATGCCTGCAGCTTTTGCTTTTGCTGCGTAAGGTTTATACCATAAGGGAAGTAATATCCCCGCCTGTATACCTGTGAAACGATCGTTCAGCCCAAAAGTCCGTGGAAGGGAATTTACCTCCTGCGATCCCTGCATGGTCTGGCTGAAGTAGCCAAAAGTGAGATCAGGCAGGGCGCGGCTTTGTTCCAGTTTTTTCTCAGCTCCGGTAATAATAACCTGTTGCTCCATAAATCCGAGTGAAGGATTCTGTGAAATAACTGTTGAATCCGGTGCCAATAGCATGAGGGAAGAGCTGGAAAGGGATTCAGCTGGTAAGAGTACATCATTTGTATTCAGTAGGTTACGGAACTGCCTGGCTGCGATGCCTAAATCGGCTGATGCCTGCTGTAACTGATTCTTTACTTCCATGCTCTGCGAACGGGCTGTGATCATTTCAAGCCGGTTTGTTTCGCCCGAACTTGCACGTAATTCAGCCGCCGGCAGAAATCCTGAAAACAAGCTATCCTGGTAGGTCAGCAGTTTTTGCTTCTCTGCGAGAAATGCCAGCTGCCAGTATACCTGTTTAACCTGGGTGGTAATTTCGAGTTGTGATACTTTCAGCTCCCATTCACTCATTCTGATTCCGGCCGAGGCCAGTTTTTGCTGGTTGGCATAAACAGTAGGAAAGGCCAGGGATTGCGATATAGCATAACTATTATCCCTGTTGTATGAATTGAATCTTCCATACTGTATTTCGACAGCTGTTTTCGGGATGTCCCACGAAGTGCTTTTCAGAGTTTTTTGAACCTCCAGCGAGAATGCAGAGGAACGTATTGTTAGATTGCTGTTCAAGGCAATTCTGACAGCTTCGGCAAGCTCGATGTGTTTTGCCTCCTGAGCCGTGATTGTGTTTAAGAATGAGGAACCTAGCATAAGCAAAAGATATATTGGAAGTGCTTTTGCTTTTTGCTTTTTAAATGGGAACCGGATTTTATGTGACGAAAAGATAATGTAGAAAACCGGCAGTATCACCAAGGTGAGTAAAGTTGCTGTGAGAAGCCCTCCGATCACTACGGTTGCAAGTGGTTTCTGAACTTCAGCTCCGGCAGATGTTGAAAGTGCCATGGGAAGAAATCCCATCGACGCTACCGCAGCTGTCATGATTATGGGTCGTAAACGTGTGTGGAGGCCTTTTTTAACCCGTTCGCTTATGTCAGTAACACCTTTTTTTTCGAGCCGATTAAATTCAGCTATAAGCACAATCCCGTTCAGTACCGCCACTCCGAACAAGGCGATAAACCCTACACCGGCCGAAATCGAAAAATTCATTCCACGAATCCATAACGCAAATACTCCGCCAATAGCAGCCAGTGGAACAGCTGAAAATATCAGCAGGGATTGTTTCACCGAGTGAAATGTGAAATAAAGTAAAACAAAAATCAGCAGAAGTGCTGCTGGAACAGCAATGGCAAGCCTGTTTTTTGCAGCCCTGAGATTTTGAAACTGACCGCCATACGATAAGTAATAGCCCGAAGGAAGTTTTACCTGCTTGTCAACTTTGCTGGTGACTTCCGCAATTACGCTTTCGATATCCCTGTTGCGGACATTAAACCCTACAGTGATCCGTCGCTTGGTGTCTTCCCGCGAAACCTGGGCCGGTCCTGATTTTATGGAGATATCAGCGATCTGCTCGAAAGTGATCTGTGAGCCGTTTGGCAAAGCTACCGACAGATTTTTTACGTCGTCGAGGCTTTTTCTGTAGTCTTTATCGAGCCGGACCACCAGACCAAACCGTTTTTCATCGTCGAATACCACTCCGGCTTCGCTACCCGCAAAGGCTGCACGTAGCACCTGGTTAGCATCGTCGACAGATATCCCGTATTGTGCCAGGCGGTCGCGGTTAAACTCCACCTGAACCTGCGCCAGTCCTGTTGCCTTTTCCACATTAAGGTCCTCGACGCCATCAATTTTCTGGATTACCTTTTCCGCATCCGCAGCTATTTCCGATAAGGTGTTAAGGTCGTCGCCGAAAATTTTTAAGGCGATATCCTGCCTCGAACCTGACAGAAGCTCGTTGAAGCGCATCTGAATAGGCTGCTGGAATTCAAATTTAACCCCGGCCAGAACAATCAGCTTTTCTTCCATTTTTGCAACAAGTTCTTCACGGGTTGTGGCAGATGTCCATTCGCTTTTATCTTTAAGTGTGATAATGTAATCGCCGGTTTCCATCGGAGTAGGGTCGGTAGGGATTTCGCCGGCCCCTATTTTACAGACTGTATGCTTTATTTCAGGGAAGTTTTCAAGTAGTATTTTATTGGCTTTTTCTACCATTTCGACGGTATTACTCAGCGAACTGCCCTGCAGGGTTATTACGCCTGCTGCGAGGTCGCCTTCTTCGAGCTGAGGGATAAATTCGCCTCCTAAGTTATTGAAAACAAAAAGGCTGAAAAGGAATAATGCAATGGCTGAAAAGGAGACGATTAATTTATGTCCAAGTGCAAAATTTATAATCGGGTTAAATGCTTTGTGAAACCAGTCCATCAGCTTATC
>CAIJPI010000281.1 GCA_903822525.1 uncultured Bacteroidales bacterium
ACGTATGTTGGAACTCCATTCAGGCTTAGAACGGCATAATATCCCGAAATCAAAGCATTTACTAAGAGCAAAGTATATGCAGCAATACCTTTCCCATTTACTTTTAAAAAAGGAATGAGAAGCAACCCGGCAAAAGGTATAAGGATAAATGCTGCAAGCAGGCTCATGAAACAATATTAAAAACGGTGAGTATAAACATGGCAAGTATAAAAATAATGCCATATAACACATACGACTGTATGCGCCCATTCTGAATAAAGCTGAAATAATTGGCTGAATAGATAAGGCGTTGTGTGATGCGGTCGATCAGGTTTGTTTCAAAGAAATCGTGGTAATGCGAAAAGTATGACCGCTTCTTTGGAAATATCTCTCCTGGTGTAAGTTCTTCAAAGTGCTTTTTCTCGATGAGTAAAAAATTAAGGATTTTACCTAAAGGCTTGGAAAATGATTTGCCGGTATATTGCATGCGACAGTTGGGTGCAACATATCCGCAACCCCAGGTAGCATCCTTTATGACAATACGGTTCTTCATTACCTGCGACCTTACAAACCAGATTAATCCGGCTACAAGTACAAGCAGAATGGAATACAAACTTATACTGCTTATGGTACCGGCATATACGGGAAGAACTGATAAATCCGCGGCAATCGGATTCAATGTTGTGAGGGCATGCCCTATAATTTTCAAATAAAACACAGGCAAAAAAGCTATGCTGAGCATTATAGCAATGATAATATACTGAGGCACAAGCATAATGGAAGAAACCTCTTTTGGCTGGTGCTGAAGTTCAGTTCGGGGCTGACCCAGAAATATAGTCCCAAAGGTTTTGGTAAACGTAAGTACCGATAATCCTCCAATAACACTTAACCCAGCCAGTGAAAGCACCATGAGAATAATCTGGCTAAGATTGTTGACATGAATTCCTTCGATTAGTCCGCTGTAGATTATAAACTCCGAAACAAAGCCATTGAACGGAGGAAGTCCACCTATGGCAAGTGCACCGACCAGGAAAATGGCAGCTGTCCGTGGCATAAGTTTAATCAAACCTCCGAGCTGTTCCATATCGCGGGTATGGCATTGCTGAAAGACCGAACCGGCTGAGTAAAAAAGTAATGACTTGAATAAAGAATGATTCAACACATGCAACAGGGCGCCGCCAAATCCCAGAAAGAACATAACCGGCGAAGAATTTCCAATGCCGATGAGCCCTATTCCTATACCAATACCAATGATACCGATGTTTTCGATGGTGCAGTAGGCCAGCATCCGCTTAAAATCGCGGTGAACAGTTGCATTTAAGATGCCATATATGCCTGTAAGCACCGATATGGATAGTATAATTTCACCCAGCAACACGAAATCAGAATTCAGGAATGTGATCATCCTGATTATCCCGTATATGCCCAATTTTACAATAACTCCTGACATTACGCCGGATATATGTGAAGGTGCAGCTGGATGCGCATGAGGCAGCCAGGTGTGAAAAGGAACAAATCCGGCTTTAAGTCCAAACCCGGCAAAAAATACAAGGAACAACCAAATGTTATTGTTTGAAAGGAAGAAACTCCGGATGGCATCGAAACTGAAGGATCCTGTTGTGCTGTATACCCAAATAAAACCAATAGTCAGCAATACCACGCTGATATGCATCTGAACCAGGTAATTGATGCCCGCTTTCAAGGTTTGAGCTTTATGATGATCGAATATAACCAGTAACATGGAAGTCAGCGACATTACTTCCCAGGCCAGCAGGAAAACGAAACCGTTTTGCAGCATGCAGACCCATACCATCGAAAGCTGAAACAAAATAAATAGCGACCAGTGAAGGGTTAGTTTTGAAGCCGGGTTTGCATATGCTTTCAGGTAGCCTATGCCATAAAAAACCCCGGTCAGAGATGTGAAGTTTATAATCAGAATGAACCAGGCCGACAAACCATCGATCCGGATAGCTACATCTCCCAGAAAAGTTCCTGCAAAGATTGAAAATTCAACTATCTGGCCATTCAGAGCCGGGAAAGCTAACCATGATGTAATCAATGAGTTGACAAATACTGCGAACGCAGCTATATATGCTTTAGAAGCAGAAGAGGCAAAAAACAGCACTATTATGGCAAGAAGCGTAACGATCCAACTCACATTAACCATTTCCATCATCACCGGTATTCTTATGATCTTTTGCCTTGAAATAGCAAATTTAGGAAAATTTTCGGGCAGTGCCATAAATAAGCAATGAGAATTCGTTGGCATGGCATTTCAAGAGTGAATTCTCTGATGTCCCCGATTGATCCTTTTTACCACGAAAGCAATAAAACACTCAATTTAAATAATTGACGGTGAAATATAAATTTTAAAAGCAAAATTTGATCTTGCAGCTTTTCGTGCTTTATTTGTGCCTTGGTGTTTTTGAGGCTTAATTTATTGCAGATTGTCAGAAAATTTTCGAGTTGAATTACTGCATTTTAATTTTCAGGTCTTAATTCTTAAACACGCCAAACATTCAATTAATTCTTTTTGTTTATACATCTGATACATATCTTTATATCTTTACGTTCTTTTAAAGAGAACAGTAAAGATATTTTTACTGTTTTTCCATTAATCATGTATCTGATACATTCACACAACTCAAGTTTCTTATGAAAAAATTTGTCTTACTCTTAAGTATTCTTTTGTCAGCAGTAGCATTCGTAAATGCACAAACCATGTCGGTTCACCTGAGCGGAACGGTTACAGCCGAATCGACAGGAGCACCTGTTGCAAGCCATGAAGTTATTATAATGGGCGACAGTCTGAACGGGTTCCCCTTTTATGCGATCCGGCATACCAATGCCAATGGCGTATACGATTGTACAATTCAGAATGTACCCGTTTCACCTGCCTCTGTATTTACAGTTAGCACACTCGACTGCAATAACTACAGCATTCAGCAAACCTTCGTAAGCAGCAATTCGCCGGTGGTAGTGAATTTTGTGATTTGCATACAGCCGGCTCATTGCGAAGCAGCTTATACTTACTATCACGATACATTAAATGTAAAGGCCTTTCATTTCAACAGTACGAGTTATGCGCCTGCCGGATCTACAATTATCTCGTATTTATGGGATTTTGGTGACGGCTCAGCACCTGCCACCACTCAGGATCCATGGCATACATACACAACGGCAGGTGTATACGCGGCATGCCTTACCATTGCAACAAGCACTGGATGCAGCAGCGTAAAATGCCAGGAAATACACGTGGTTGAACAAAGCGGATGTGAGGCTAAATTCGAATACCAGCGCGACAGCAGCAACCTGTTGAGATTCCATTTCTTTGATACCAGCAGCGTTCCCCAGGGAAGCACAACCACTTCAAGAAGTTGGGATTTTGGTGATGGATCAGCACACGGCACCACCTCCGACCCATGGCATATATATGATGTACCGGGTGAATACCAGGTTTGCCTTACCATTACAACCAGTGCGGGCTGCACAAGTTCCAAATGCGTTGTGATCCATGCCGGGGCAAATCCTCCAAACTGTGAAAACTGGATAACATACACGTCGGAATTGCTTTCCGTTCATTTTGAAGGGCATACCCACAGCACCTATGAAACCAGCTGGGAATGGAATTTCGGTGATCCTGCCAGTGCCGCAAACACCTCATCGCTGCAGTCACCCCAGCATATCTATACTGCTGCTGGTACCTATATCGTTACATTACACACTGTTGATGCAACAGGATGCGAGTCTTCACGCACTATGACACTTTATATACATGGGTTTGCTGATCTGCATGGATGCGTGCATGCGGGCGACAATCTTGTTGACCATGGTTCGATTGAACTTATCCGCATCGAAGCAAATAATGCAATGACTGTTGTTGCTACGCAAATATTTGGCGATTCCTTAGGCAGCTATTGGTTTAGCAACGTTGCAGCCGGACATTATTACCTGAAAGCCGAACTCCTTCCATCCTCAGCCTATTACGGACAGTATGCTCCTACCTATTATACTGAAGCGCTGAACTGGACAAATGCGGTGATGATTGAACTTGGCACTCCTCAGAATCCTTATAATTTCGGATTACGGCATATGAGTGGTTCGCTGCATGGAAATGGCAATATCAATGGAACTGTTACACAGGGAACTAAGGTTAATACAGGTGGCACTGCTGCAGCTGATGTTGAGGTTTTACTGCTCGACGGACAAAATGCAGTCCTTACTTATACAAAAACTGATTCAGCAGGACAATTTCACTTCCCCGGCATTGCCCTGGGCAATTATACGGTTTGGCCTGAGGTTACCGGATTACCAACTGTACCTGCTCATGAGTGGCAACCTTCAGTTGTTTCAAGATAGTTCCTTGAGACTTCTGTCAAAACCCATTCCAATCACTTTGGCCAAGAACTGGTCAGGAAAAGGAACAGATCGGGATCCATCAGAG
>CAIJPI010000282.1 GCA_903822525.1 uncultured Bacteroidales bacterium
GGAATAGCAAGGAACTGATAACTTCCGTCGAGAGCCGAAGCGGTAGTATAGGTAGCAGGACCCACTGCTGCAACGGTTGCGCCCTGAACAGGAACTCCGTAACAGTTGAGTACAAAACCTTTCAGATCGCCAAAACCTGCCATAGTGGTAAATGACCATACAGGAGCACCTGTAGCATCACCTGCTGCATTGGTAGGAACTACTTTCCAGTAATAGGTAGTATTGAAAACCATATCCGGTGTTGGATCGTAGGTAAGAACATTGCCAACGTTTGTACCGTTAACAACATTGGTAGGAGGGTTATTTGTACCGAAATACAATTTATACCCTGATGGAGCGCCGCCTGTAGCAGGAGCAGTCCAGTTTAGCGTAGCTGTTGGCAAAATACCAGTTGCGCCTGTAGCTGGGGTACCAATACCGGCAACACCAGGAGCAAGAAGAGGAGCTACAACTACATTATCCATGTACATATTATTTCCATAGGTAGAAGTACCTGCGAAAAATATATAATTAGCTGCACCGGTAAATGAACCCGGAGCAGTAAAAGTGTACTGGTACCAGCCGTTAGCCACAACAACAGGAGCAAGGTTTATTGAACGGTTAATAGTACCGAGCAACGTAGCACCGATTGGCGAAGCAGTTGTGTTGATTGACACATCAACTTTGTCAGCACTTGTCAAATAGCCATTGTCTCTGTACATCCAGAAACTTACGGTGTGAATCGGTGCAGCTGTAAAGTTAATCGAAGGGGTAATCAGCTGAGCTGTACCACTTGATACACTAAACGAATTGCACTTTGCCATACCGGCGCCTGATTGAGGCGTACAGGTAGGAAAGGTACCGGCAGTAACGCCGCTCCACGCCAATGCGGACGAAGAACTGATCGTCCAGCCTGATGGGGGGAAGGTTCCGTCGAAACTTTCACTCAATTGAGCATAGGAGCTCAACGTAGCGATAATAACGAAGAAAAGCATTGTAAGAAATTTTTTCATACTTTTTGCTTGGTTTTTGTTAATAAAAATTGAATTGATTAAAAATTGATTGAACTCCTGCGTGATCCTTTCACGCATTCTCTTAAATTTCTTTTCTCTTTATCTTTAATTCTTTCGATCAGGGTTTAGTTAATACTTGATTGATTTAGTCAATGTTTTTATGATAAAACCTATAAATTATTTGAAATCCATGTTTGCTTAACTGGCGCAAAAATAAATTATCCCTGAAAAATGCAAAATTTCTCAGGAATAAAAAAATACTGCCCCTGATGTACTATTCTGTACATCAGCCATATAAAGAATCATTCATTCAAAACCCACGTATTTACTGCCTTATACTACTTATTTTTCTACCTATATAGACACTTGAAAACGGTTTTACCCCTACAAGGAAAAAAAATAAATATTTAGTTCAATTCAAAAAATTCTATTCGTTAAAAATTTTCGCGAAGCTGAAATGAACATATTATGCTTCCTTAATCGATTTTTGTTCTTCAAAGCATCAATCCATCAAAACCGCTATTTGTTTCACGAATTCATTTTTTACTCTGAAACATTACCATTTTAAATTCATGAATTGTTACATTCAAACCTGATTCAGAATTTCATCTGTTATTATTCATTTTTTAGGGGTCAGATGGAATACGCCAGATTAAATATAATATCATCTTCGATTGGTGATTTATACAATCATGGCTATTTCATGCTATTGTATTTCTGTGTTGTACTTAAGAATTGGGTGTTATACTTTGTGTTTCCTTCGAGTATTAGTGCCTTTGTGGCTAAATTAAAATCTCTACTTAGTCTCATAGCCACTAAGAATCAGGAATTATTGCTACTACACTTTTCTATCCTTAAGAAACTATCTAAAAATGATTTTAACTACTTTCAGATAGGAATAACCTGTTTACTGTCACATTGAGCGAAGTCGAAATGCACTCGTTTAACGCTAAATCGAAAATATTGAGATGATTTAGTGGGCTTCGACTCCCCTTCGGCAGGCTCAGGGCAGGCTTCTCAGCCTGACAGAAGGCTGAGCAAATAACTTGATAAATCACTTCAATTTTAAAATTCAGACAGTCTCTAAGTCTATTTTAATTATTTCTACAGCTAAATAAATCCTTTTAAATGTGACTTAAAGTGAGAATTGGGACTTAATCCTGTCTTTTAAGAAACAAGATGGTTAGATTTAATTTGTCAGGTAAATGGAGTAAGACTAGAAGAATATGTTACGTTATTTTTGTAACACAATGTATATGAGAGGACTATATATATTTTTGTTTTGTTTTATACCAGGCTGTTTTTGTAAAATGCAGACTTTAAAGCTAATTTTCGATGCAAAGGTAAAATTTTTGGTTAAAAACACATTGTATTTTGATATTATTTGCCTCCCGCCAGGTTACATGCTGAATACTACAGCGGCAGGGACAGCGTTTCAGTATGTATTCTGTAACGAAATTTCTACCTCCCCGTTTGGATTGTTTTGCCAAAGGCTCATTTTAATCATTGGTGTCAGGGTAAATTTTTATTTCGGCCTACGGGACTTTGAACCCATTATAATTTGCTTTCTACCAATATGTTGTCCCTCGGGACAATCC
>CAIJPI010000283.1 GCA_903822525.1 uncultured Bacteroidales bacterium
AACAGCATATTTGCCATGTTCTTCAAAATATAGATATAGAAACTGATAATAAAGCAATCAGAAAGGTATTGAAAGAGAGTTTTGAAAACTTTTACCAGGAAGCATTTATTAAAACCGCCTGTTTCAAAGCTTGCATGTCGGGATTTAGTGTTAAAGAGTATCTGGCGGCAAAGGCAAAAGCAGGAATTGAGAAAATACAGCTTAAGCCGGAACCAAAGCCGAAACTGGTAAGTTTGTTGGGTGGTAAAACTGATTCCGGTCTACTCCAGGAAATAAAATCCTGGCGTAAAGCTATGGCGGATGAAGAAAATCTTCCAATTTATATGGTGCTTCCGCAAAAAACCATGTATGATGTAGTAGAACTGCTTCCGGTTACAATAAGAGAGTTGAGCGAAATCAAAGGTTTCGGCAAGAAAAAAGTTCAGAAATACGGTGATTCTATAATTGGAATCATCCGGAATTATTTACAGGTAAATCATCTTAACAAAATAGATGTTGAACTGCCCGAAGATGAACCTGAAGAAAAACCTAAAAAGGAAAAAGGACAAACACAGAGGTTAAGCCTGGAGATGTTTTTACTTGGAAAATCCATAGAAGATATTGCACAGGAAAGATCATTTTCGGCCTCAACTATAGAAAGTCACCTGGCCAGGTTTGTAGCTAATGGCGAGTTGGATATTTTAAAATTGATTCCTGCTAAAAAGCTGGAAATGATCAAAGTACATTTTGTTGAATCTGGAAGCACTTCGATAACAGATGCCAAACGGGTTTTGGGTGATGAAGTAAGCTATGGCGAACTAAGGATGGTTATAAATTATATGACTTACAGAAACTCTGATGCTCCGTCGAAGTATATTTTATAATACTATTAGCAATAAGCAATTAAATCTTTCAAAGATATTAATCTGATATAAATTTAAATAACAATGAAAATTTCATTGCCAGAAATTAAGACAAAGATTTTTTTTTCATTGCTTTTATTCTCATTGCTGATATTGCCACAGTTTAATGTATTCGGGCAGACAGAATTTCCCCAAAACGGGTATTATGTGACTCTTAAGAATGATACAATATACAGCAATCTGGAAAACCAGGGTGGCATGTACCTGGTATACAAAAATGCAAAAGGCAAAAAGCATAAGTTCACCCCATCCCAAATCCGGAGTTTCTGTATTAACCAACAGGAATACATCCCGCTTTTCATAAATGAAATGGGCTCAAAAAGATACGTGGCGGTTAAGGCAAAAGGATATTATACATTACTATTTTATGATATAAACAATTATTCTACTTACGGACAAATGGGGCTAATAGGCGGAATTGCGGAGGGAACGTTTAAGACTTATAACAGCGGATACTATGTGATTATAGAAAGTGAAACAGGATATTATTCCCTTCCCAGTTCACATAAGCTGTTAAGCAAGTATTTGTTGAATCATTTTGGCAATGATGCAATTATTAAACAGGAGGCCGAGAAAGAAGGTCTTTCAAAGCAGTCAATTGAACCTATCTTTAAATTGGCCAATCAATTAAAGGAAAGTCAATAGATTATATTGATCACAGTTGCCTTCTTCTGACACAATTCCCTTTTATAACAGAATTGAAAGGCAGGAAATTGAAATTTTAAATTAAAATATCACTAGTGTCCACTTTAAACTAACTGAATAACAGTTGATTATAATCCAGTTCATTGACATCCTTGTAATCTATCTTTGTAAACAGCTCATTCACAGGAGTTTTGTCAAGTAGAGATATGCCCAAGACCTGTAATATTTCGTAGGTTGAGCGATCAATTTTAAGGTC
>CAIJPI010000284.1 GCA_903822525.1 uncultured Bacteroidales bacterium
CAGGGGACGACTCTATAGTGTTGTGGGAAATGATATTGTCTGTCACAATTCCTGAACACTTATAAATTTCAAGACCTCCGCCTTCAGAAACCGTTGAGATATTACTGACCGACACTGCTTTATTTTCCTTAATCAGGTTATTCCTGATATTCACATGGATTGGCCCAAAACCTCCATAAATGAATGCTCCTCCACCCAAAGATTGCGAATAGCCATTTGCTTCGTTATGAGATATTTCGTTGTCAGCCATGATTAAGTTATAACCATTAAAAATTCCACCGGCTTCTCCTGAATTTTCTAAGCTCAGCGCCTTATTGTTCCTGATCTTGTTATTACGCACGACCACCCAGGGGATTTTGTTTACCGGTACCCCTGCACATACACCTCCACCAACAACAATATTGGTATTGGAAACGATGTTGCCCTCAATGTAATTGTACAGCAGTTTGGTGCCTGAAGTCTGTATTCTTACTCCTCCGCCCAACCTCCAATTGTAAGACTCAATTGCCGGATTTCTTTCAATTGTTCCGGTCCCTCCGGTGATGGTAAACCCACACAAAACAGAAGTAGTATCTTCACCTGATTCAAATGTTACCACCGAACCAATATCAGGATTTAGCGGTTGGCTGCCATTGATAATGGTTTTGGGAATATGGTTGGTATCTCCATCCAGGATAAACTCACTGCCAATAACAATAGCTTTCCCTTTGAAGTTGATGTTTTCGTAATAGGTGTTCTCGGCTACAAGAACAGTATCCCCATCAGAAGCAGCATCGATGGCAAGTTGGATTTTAGGATAGTCAGCGGGAACATGAATAAGTGTTGGGCTATATATTTCAACTTTATCAACAAGGGTATTCAAACTGAGAGAAGCACCTCCGGCAACAATGAAGTGATTTTGCAGTCCTGCAACTGCATAAAGTACAAGTGGTTGAGTAAGGTGAGCGGTTGACCATGTGTTGGTTGAACTATTGTAAATATCTAAAACTTCTGAATTGGAAGTCCAACCTACATCCGTATCAAGATCAAAATGTCCGCCACAGCCAAAAACCGCCTGGTAATTATTGATTGCGGCAGCTGTCGGATCAGGGAATAAAGCCCTGGGTTCAGAAAGTTCAGCCGTTGACCAGGTCCCGTTCGAAACATCGAAAATATCCACCCTGCTGCTTGGCTCATTGTCGGAATTTGTTCCGCCGGCAAATAACACCTTATTACCGAGTGCGACTCCAGCCAAAAAACCTCTTGCCTCCGACAACGTGTCGGTGCTCCACGTGTTGGTCGAAAAATCATAGATGTCAATCCTGTTTGTAACTGTGGATGTTTCGTTCCTATAACCACCTGCAAAAAATGCACGATTGCCTGCAACTGCCGCACCCATACCTGTCCTGGGAATAGAAAGTGTAGCTACCGACCAGAGTCCTGTTGCAATATCGTAAATATCAACAACATCAAAAGAAGGGTCAAAAGAAGGGTTATTGATGACATCAACACCACCGGCAAAAAGCACTTTTTCACCATTGCTTACTGCCGATAAAAATACCCGCGGAACACTGAGATGCTTAACGGTCCATTGCTTTGTAACAGTATCCCAGATATCAACTTCTGAAAACAATTTCACTGCGTTCAATCCTCCGGCAAAAAACACTTTGGAACCTGCAGCCACACAGGCCAGATGCATTCGTGCAGCGGATAAATTGAGCGGTATACCTGTGTCCCAGGCATCTAGTTTCACATCATATACCTGAACCGTTGAAACTGCCTCTCCGGCAATATTCTCACCTCCGGCAAAATAAGCCTTTGTACCAAGAACGGCAGCTCCCATACGATCTCTTGGTGATGACAGGTTTGTGTACGTCCACTGCGATTTTGCAACCGGGAGCATCACAAATAAAAGAAATACCGAGAAAAGTAACTTCGTTTTCATAATAACTCATTTTAAAGGGTTTACAAAACAAAGTTACGGGCAACAGGGGTGGTGAATCAATCCCCATTGTGTGGTATATTCACCTACTATTCAGGTATTTCAGGATAGCTTCGCTCCGGGTACGGACCTGGAGTTTCTCATAAATATTACGGATATGCGTGCGCACGGTCTCCACGCTGATAAATAACTCTCCGGCGATTTCTTTGTAAAAATAGCCTTTCACAAGGTAGCCCAGAATTTCGTCTTCCCGCTTTGTCAGGCCATTGGCTGCGGCATAATCCGGCAAAGGATGCTGAAACGATTGTACCACCTTGCGTGCAATTTCACCCGACATGGGCGAGCCACCCCGGTACACATCCTGTATGGCCTCAAGTAGTTTAACCGGCGGGGTCTGTTTCAGTAAATACCCGCTGGCTCCGGCTGAAAGGGAATGAAATATATCATCGGAATCTTCGAAAACGGTGAGCATAATAAACTGAATAGGAACTTTTTGCTCCTTAAGTGCCAGGATGCATTCTATGCCGCTGATACCCGGCAGGTTAATATCCATCAACACTACGTCAGGTAAAACTGCCGGAAGATCAGCCACAGCATCTTCCCCGTTGCCGTAGGTGGCAACACACGAAAATCCGGGAGAGCCGTTAAGCAGCATCTGCAGTCCTTCACGCACCGTTTTATCATCTTCAACAACGGCGATGCGGATGGTTTCATGAGATGAGT
This sequence comes from uncultured Bacteroidales bacterium, assembly GCA_903822525.1. Lineage (GTDB taxonomy): Bacteria > Bacteroidota > Bacteroidia > Bacteroidales > UBA4417 > UBA4417. Next base: position 2,645 of record CAIJPI010000284.1, read on the forward strand.
TTTCTGAGTATAACATGAGAATACCCCTTTTTGAAAAGCTAAATTACAATCAATGAACCGGGAATGTTATCCCCAATAAGTAGTAAATTGCTTGAACGATATATTCCTTTTATTGCAAAAGTTAGTCAAGTTTTAATTCACTATATCCTCACATTTAGGTCAGAAAAGTCGGAAGTCGGAAGTCCGAAGTCCGAAGTCCGAAGTCGGAAGTCGGAAGTCGGAAGAAATCTAAATTCAAGACTGCATCTTACAGGTTTTTTTCACCCCTCTCCTTGTCGCCCCTCGTCCCTTAGTGGATGTATAATTACAATTAAAAAAAGACTCTTAAAAGATTGAGATGTCAATTCATCCGCACTCCCAATTCAATCACTGTTCCGTCACCCGGCTTGGATTTAACCAGGAATTTCCCTTCAATATCATGCATTCTTTTCTTCATGTTAACCAGCCCGTTACCGGGGAATTCGAGGCTGCTGTGATTAAATCCTTTGCCATCATCCCTTATCGTGATTCTAAAGCCATTTTCATTCATCTTTATTGAAACAAAAACTTTGGTGGCCAATGCATGCTTTACCACATTATGAAGTGCCTCCCTTACCACCAGGTAAACATTCCTGCGGACTTCAACGCTCAAGGCCCTGTCTGGCAACTTCTCCGGCAGGTCGAAAATACAGTTGACAGTCGTCGGCTCCAGGTATTCATAAACGAAACGGCGGAGGTAAGCCACGAGTCCTTCGAGTGTATCATTCCTGGGATTCAACGCCCAGATGATCTGGCTCATCTCTTCCATTACCCCGCGTGATGTATCGCTGATCTGACAAAGCCATTGGCTGGTTTCGACAGGATTATCTCTCCTGTTTTGCGCCAGCTCACTCAGGATCGAAATACGCGTAAGGCTTGCCCCGACATCGTCGTGCATATCCTGCGAAATCCTGGCCCGTTCCCTTTCCAGCATAAGCTGGCGGTCGAGATCTTTCTGGTATAGGCTTGCTGTGTGAAATAAAGAAATGATCCTTTTGGCAATTAGTGAGAGAACCCGGATATCCTGCAGGGAATAAGTTTTCTCCGATTTCTTCGGTCCGCATACAAAAAATCCAAAGGGTTGATCTTCTTTCATTAAAGGAACTATCAGTTCGCCATGGTCCATTTCAGGAATAGAGAAACTTTGGTCAAGTTCGGCAGGTGAAAAGATATTGGATTTCTGTAGCCTGTGTTCCAGTTCGTGTGTCACTTTGTATTCCTTTTCAAGCTGAATCTGATCCAACCCAAGTGAATACACCGGTTCATATACCAGTTCAGTTTTCTTAAGGCTGAAAACCAGGGACTTGAAATGAAAAATATCATCCAGGCTCTGTACAATCCCGGATTTAAGTTCATCAAAGTGGTAAATCCCGGCCAGTTTTTCTTCAAATGAAGCCACCACTGTAGCTGTATCATAGGATTCCCTGTGGAAGATCCGGTCGATAAATTGTTGCAGCCTGTCGCGTAGCACAAGGAAGATAATGACAGAAACTGCCAGGGCCAGGAAGCGGATGATGTCTGATTCGCTTTCAGCCAACTGATTTACAAGAAAGATCAGAAGAAAGTAGGTTAAAGTTATAACTAAGGTAGCAACAAGGTATAGCAAGGCCTTCTTTAAGTATAGTTCAATATTCCAGATCCTGTACCGGAAAAGAGCTATCAGAAAGCAGATCATCATAATTATTATCGTGATTTCCTGGGCAATATCAGTAAAAATAAAAGGATATAAAAAGTCTAGGTGAAGAAGATAATCATAAAAAACTGCAAAAACACTGGGTACCGAAAATCCGAAAAAAGCACCAGTAATAACCATAAGAAGCTGGTTGCGGGCAACGGTATTCTTTATCGCCCGGAACTGGGATACGGCTATCGCAATGGCGATGCAACAGGTCACTCCTACCCATGATGCATGCATCCTGTTTAAGGAATTTAGCAGATCACCTGCTCCTGAATCAGGAATATAAATGGAAAGAAGGTAGCATGTGGAAAAAAAAGAAGCCGGCAAACATCCGATTGAATACAATATCACCGGTAATCGTCTGAATCTGATGTAAATCAATGCAGGCCGGGGAAAAATCAGGATAAAATGGATAAGAGCAGGTCCGGTTAAATAGACAGAAAACAGGAATGTTATAGTGGCAAAATTTGCAATTAAATCATTTAAAGGCAAATAATAGGCTATTTGAAATATTGCATGTAGCTGAAAGAAGATGAAAAATATACGTACCGACCGATCACTGGGTTTTTTATACAGTATAAATACGCTTAAGCAACTGAAAAACAGGATCAACAAGAATTTTATATAGTATAATACCGGCGCTTCCTGCATATAGGAACTTAGAATACGGGTGGCCGTCAATTCCTCATTATTTCTTACTATTTTGTATGTAAGTGTATCTCCTATCGCATGACTGTTTACTACAGTCGAGTATAATTGTTCCGGTCCTGAAATCGGAATGGAATCAATGGAAAGGACTATATCTCCTGTTTTCAGTCCGGCTCTTATAGTCGGGCCCCAGGCAGATATTTCTGAAATGATACATTTACCTCCTTCAAACTTGTAATCAATATCAACATATCTCACCCGATACATATTTACCAGGTAAATAATATTAACACCTATAATAAGAAACATGAGCGCAAAAGCCCATACAGGAATAGCAACTATGAAACGTCTGAGCGCGTTCAAGGCAGGTGAATTGGTTTATATATGTAAAGATAAGTTATAAAAAAGCAAAAAGCAAGACAGAATTGTTGATATATGAAGGGTGCTAAGCATCCTGGATGTTTGTAACAGATTAAATTGCTGATGATTACTGATATTGCAGTCTTTCACTCACATTCCAGGCATTTGAGTAAATTATCCTTTATCATAATATATGCCTTTGCTTCTTCAATCTCCTTCCTGAAAAACCAGCTCAGCATAAAAAGTATTCCTACCATGAATAACGGAATAAAAACAACCGGGTACATTACTCCTTTCAATACCAGGTAAGCAATGCCTGCTAAATTAAAGACCATGCCTCCTATCCATGCCCGTTTCCATGAAAGATACAGAATGAAAATCATAACAAATGTCGGAAGCAGGTGAACAAGGAATGCCAGGAGTGTTTTCCAGAAACCTGTGTCATTACCAAATGCATCGCATGCAAAAAGGCTGATTGCAGCAATAAAGAGGATACAAATAATTCTGGGAAGCCAAATGAGGACAAGGAAGACGCCTGTTTTCATTGTATTCATGGTTCGAATATTTATGATTTAAATAAACGGAACTTTTTATTGACTTGTTGATGCGATTGTTAGCATCAATATGGATATTATTGATCCTAAATATACATAATAATTGGATATGTTACACTGGAGTTCAATAAAATATTTCTATTAACCGCTGATAATGAGCAGAATGAGCAGAGTTCCGCAAAGGGTATTACCTTTTCTCTCTACGGTTCTATGCGAAATTTACTTTGCGAACTTTGCGTTAAAAAACTTATTAATTCAGCTATCCCGCAAACTGCAACTCACTTAAATTCCGGTAAAGTCCATTATCCACGAGCAGAAGTTCCTCGTGCGTTCCCTGTTCAATAATGCGCCCGCTATCCATCACCAGTATATTATCGGCCTGCCTGATAGTCGAAAGCCTATGAGCTATAACTATCGATGTACGTCCTTTCATCAGTTTTTCGAGGGCATCCTGCACCAGGCGTTCCGATTCGGAATCAAGCGAGGATGTAGCTTCATCAAGGATTAATATTTTGGGATCTTTCAATACGGCACGTGCAATAGCAATCCGCTGGCGCTGACCGCCCGAGAGTTGTGTTCCCCGCTCGCCTACCAGCGTTTCGAATCCTTCGGGAAACTGGCTGATAAATTCCCAGGCATTTGCCTTACGGGCAGCTTCAACAATCATTTCATCGCTGGCACCCGTTTTCCCGTATGCAATATTTTCACGAACAGTTCCTCCGAAAAGAAAAATATCCTGGGGTACTATAGCCATCTGGCTTCGCAATGCTGAAATTGGAATGGAGAGACTTTCTTTTTCATCAAAAAGAATTTGCCCGCTGGTGGGATTGTATAGTCTGAGTAATAACGAAACAAACGTTGACTTCCCTGCACCGCTGGGGCCAACCAGTGCCACCAGAGTATCAGGTTTTATAGCGACGCTTATTTTGTGGAGCACCTCAGTTTCGGTACGTGTAGGATAACTGAACGAGAGATTATTGAACCGTATGCTTCCGTGCAGAATCTGTTCAGCAGGCAAGGATTCTATTTCTTCTACTTCTTCTACAGGTTCATTAAATATTTCCAGCAGGTCTTCGGTTGCGCCTATAAATTTCTGTACCCGCGCAAACACATCGGCCATACCGCCTATAGTGCCGCCAATAAACATCGAATAAATTACAAATGAAAACAATTCGCCGGTGGCAAGTTCCCCGGCTGCCAGGAGTTGTGAACCTTTCCAGATAACCGCAACCATAGCGCCAAAAAGCCCTAAAATTGTAAAGGAAGAAAATGCACCGCGAAGTTTCCCGTTTTTAATACCGGTTTCGGCAATTTCAATGGTTTTGCCTTTGTACCGCAACATTTCGAAATACTCGTTTGTGAAAGCTTTCACGCTTTGAATTCCCTGTAAAGTTTCCTCCACTATGGTATTGGAATCGGCAACCTGTTTTTGTGCTTCCTTGCTCAGTTTACGGATGTATCGCCCGAAAAATACCACCAGAATCATGATAACCGGGAGTATCAAAAGCATGAAAAGCGTTAACTTTAATGAAGTTACCATCATCAGGCTTACTCCCCCGATAATAATAATCAACTGCCGCAGAAACTCAGCCAGGGTGCTGGTAAGTGCATCCTGCAATAATGTTATATCCGACGAAATGCGGCTGTTCAGCTCCCCTACCCTGCGGAACTGGAAAAACTTCATGGGTAAACGGATCAGGTGATTAAAAGTGCTTTGGCGCAGATCGGCCAGTGTTTTTTCGGCAACACTTACAAAAAGGTAAACTCTGAAATACGAAAATACCGACTGACCTACCAGTACGGCAATTAAAATTAATGCAATGCGGTTTATTTCCTGGGCCAGTTTCCCCTGGTTTCCGAGGTCGACCAGTTCGCCTAATAACTTAGGGAATGCAAGACTGGCACTGCTTGATCCGAGTAGAAACAGCAGTCCTAGTCCATATTCATATTTATAGGGTTTAATATAACTATACAAGCGGAAAAGCTTACGCAAACCCGGCATTGTAATTTTCTTTTTAGGAACTTCGTAATTCATTGGTACGTTAATTTATTTTCAAGCAGGCATACTGTTTCAATACAACAGATAGAAAGGAATTATAGTTCAGAAATAAAATAGGAATGAAAGCACTCACTGATCAGGTATTTATATTGGCAAGGACTGCCAGTACAAGCTATTTCAATTTCAAAGCATATTTATGCAACGTAATTCGATAATCATCAGCACTCAGTTCAATCCAACCGTAATACGGAACTGACTTTTCAACAAACCTGACTCCAATGAATTTATTTACTATGCCTCTCCAAATCCCTGTTTGTATATTGTTTTGAATTTCGCCCTGATGGTGGTCATCATATTCCAGAACAAAAACACCTGATTCCCAGTTGCAAAACGGGTTCAGGCTGTCTCCAACGGAGTGAATTACAGGATAATCCACTATCTGACTGGTTATTGTCAGGTTCGAAGGGTATTGCTTTGCAGTGCTATAATTCTCATTGTAGGTTATCCGGATACTATCATTGTTCGAAGGGTTAAAATAAGCAATCGAATAACTTGCAATCCATATTGTGTCTTGTTCTATATCAAGAACAACCTTATCATTCAATGTTTTTACTCCGGCATTCCATTCATCATAAACTGTATGATGATAAACACTGCACGAAAACTCAATATCATCAATCGAATCATTGTTTAAATCGATTTTATAATCAGTTAAAAATGATCCCCACAAACTGGCGTAAACTACTTTATCAATTCTTGCTGTAAATATGTTATACAATGATGTAGTATCAATTACCAAATGATCTGCTGTAATTTCAGTATTATCATCCGATTTACAACCAGATTGCATGATAATAAACATGCCAGATAATGCAAAAACAAATAGTTGGGCTTTCATATTCTCCGTTTGATAGTCCCTGCAAACCTAACAAAAATTAGATGATAACCGAAAATATAAAATGCAGTTAAATTACAAATCCGGATTCATCACTGTTCCAATAAACAAAATAGTCCCTGTTGATTTTTCCTGGATAAAATATACAAAAGGCCTGTTTACAGCAAAGAAATAGGGTTGATCAGGACCAACGGAAGTTACACCTACTTCAACGGATGTAACAGCTGCGGCTTCACTTCCTTCTTCATTGGTTTCGATAAAGGTTTTATGCTTTACCCGGGAAATATAGAGTCCCCCGTTTGAATTAATGCGGGTAAAATCAGCCTGATCCGAATCAAATGCAACTGCCATGCCCATATCCGACAGTATTTGTTTCATTTGTTCCTCATCATATTCATACCTGAATTTCGGCAACTGAAGTTGTATGTCTTTCTCAGCAAATTGTCGGCTCCAGGAATTCCAGTTTTCCTGCGAAAGCATGGAGATAATATCATTTACTGATTTACCCTGCTCAGGCAGGATGACAGCCATGGAATAATTCCCCTGGTTATACGGTAGCTCAATGGCTTCGAAACCTGTACCTGCATAATATTTCAACAATGCATGCTGAGCCATTGACTGAGCCAGTACTTCGGTGCCATCCGAAAGGTAAAATGGCTTCGGCTGCGTCTTGTCTTTGGCAAACTGGTATTTCCATTGTCCTTTGAAATAAACTGCGTTAATAAGATACATTACAGCATCAGCAGGAATCTCTTCAATAATTTTAGGAATTAGCTGATTGGTCTTTTCATTGACCCATGTATTTATGATTCCAATAGCTGAAGGACTGGTAAAATCGAGCGGAGCCACCGAAGCGTCAAAATACTGCTGATTTGAAAGCAGAAATGCTTGTTCAACACTAAAAGTGTTGCGATACCATATTGAATTTGCAATCTGCATTTTCACTTTTGGATCAAGGGTTGAAAATGTCTCGATAATGTATTTATAGGATTCGTTAATTTCCGAATCGCTCATTCCTGAATAGCCAAGAGTATTCGTCAAAGCTTCAAGTGTACTACTCGCCGCTCCGTTACGGGTCATTCCCAGGGCCATGCTAACGCTAAGAGGCGAAACCATCAGGTTTGTATTGTTTTCAGAAATTTCGACCACTTTGTTGAAAAACTGAAACCCAAAAGCATTGCTGCTTGTGATCAGTTGCTTCTGTTTTTCAGTAAGGGTAACAGTTTTCATTTCAGTGGCTTCTTTCTTCTCTTTGGAACAGGAAAACGAAAGAAATGAAAAACTTATTAATGTCAAAATCAGAAGTAATGCTTTCATAACGTCTATATTTTTATGTACCAGATAAAGGGAGATTTTGAGCTTTCAGAGTTGCATTCAAATTAATTAAAGGCTTCTTTTTTTTGCACCTGCAGGAAAGCCTGTCGTCAGGAATTGTCCGCTATAGTATTTGTATTTTTCATAAAGCGGATAATCGTATTTCCGTATATTACATCCGCTCCGGCACCTCAATCCCTAAAAGCCATAATGAGTTTGAAATTACCTTTGATGTAAACTGCGAGAGGCTAAGTCTGAGTCCACGGCTTGATATATTTTCTTCTTTCAGAATGGTAAGCTCATGATAAAAACGGTTATACTCCGAAGCCAGTTCAAACGCATAATTGGCAATTACTGCCGGGCTGTGCATTCCGGCAGCCTGTGAAACTATGATCGGAAAGTCATGAAGTTTTTTCAGCAATTCTTTTTCCTGGGGCATAAAACCAGTATCCTTCGATTCCGAGAGCATTATTTCAAAACCGGCATCCTCAGCCTTGCGCAATACTGATTTTATCCTGGCGTAGGTATATTGAATAAAAGGGCCGGTATTCCCGTTAAAATCGACAGACTCAGCAGGGTTGAACATCATGTTTTTCTTCGGATCCACCTTCAGAATAAAATACTTTAATGCGCCTAAACCGATGGTGCGGTATAAATTATGGGCTTCGTCATTGTCGAAAGTTTCAATTTTACCCAGCTCACGAGCCATAGCCTCCGAAGTATCAAACATCTCCTGCATAAGATCATCAGCATCCACTACAGTTCCTTCGCGCGATTTCATTTTACCGGCAGGCAGTTCAACCATTCCGTACGAAAGGTGATAAATAGATTCAGCCCAGGAGCAACCCAAATGTTTCAAAACGGCTTTCAGAACATTAAAATGATATTCCTGTTCGTTGCCAACAACATAGATAAGCTGTTCAGGATTATATTCATCATACCGTTGCTGCGCTGTACCCAGGTCCTGGGTCATATAAACCGATGTGCCATCACTTCGTAGAAGTAGTTTCTCATCGAGGCCTTCGGCATTCAGATCAACCCAAACGGAGCCATCATCACGCCTGATATACACACCTTGCTGCACACCCTTCTCAACTAATTCTTTACCGAGCAGGTATGTCTTTGATTCATAATAGGTCTTATCAAACTCAATACCCAGTGTCTGATAGGTTATGGCAAACCCTTCGTAAACCCAGCCATTCATTTTCTTCCAGAGGCTGATCACATCTTCGTCGCCGGCTTCCCATTTTTGCAGAATTTGCTGAGCTTCTAATATCAAGGGAGCTTTTTTCGATGCTTCTTCAGCATTCATTCCTTCAGCGACTAGATTTGCAACCTCCTCTTTAAAATACTTATCAAAAACAACGTAATATTTTCCAACCAGGTGATCGCCTTTCAATCCACTGCTTTCCGGAGTTTCGCCATTGCCCCATTTCTGCCAGGCAAGCATGCTTTTACAGATATGGATTCCCCTGTCGTTTACCAGGTTAACTTTCACAACCTCATGGCCGGCAGCCTGCAAAATCCTTGAAAGTGAAAACCCTAACAGATTATTACGGATGTGGCCTAAATGCAGCGGCTTATTGGTGTTTGGTGACGAATATTCAACAACAACAGGTTGCTTTTTCCTGCTATCCTGAAATCCAAACTTCTCCACAAGATAATTATTGCTTAAAAATGAAAGCCAATACTCTTTCCTGACAACAATATTCAGAAATCCCTTAATCACGTTAAAGCTTTCAACTTCCGCCAGGTTTAAGCTCAGGTACTCCCCAATTTCAGTTGCAGTAGCCTCAGGCGATTTGCGCGAAATCTTTGTAAAAGGGAAAACTACCAGGGTTATATCTCCATCAAATTCTTTACGGGTATTCTGCAACTGAATCTGCGAAAGGTCAGCATCATGCTGGTAAAGGGCTTTAACGGCTTCGGTTACTTTAACTGTCAATATGTGCTCTATCATCCGGGGAAAAATTAAAGACACAAAAGTACGGATTTTAGGTGGAATACGGATTTATTTATATATTCTTTCCGAAAACTGATTGACCGAATACCGCGTTGCCATTGACTTATATGAGATTAGAAATCTATAAGCCTGCAGCAGCAACATATCCAGATAATTTAAATGCTAAAACTGAGTATAGATAAGGGTTAAGGAAGTTTTCGAAAAATTTTGCCAGCAAGTTTAAACCTTTATCTTTGCAGCCATTAACTGGTTTTCAATCAACAAAAAATATACTGTTAAATTTTAAACAATCCTTTATGCAACGTAATGTAATTATTATCGGAGCTGCCGGGCGCGACTTTCACAATTTCAACACATTCTTCAGGGGAAAAGCTGAATATAATGTTGTTGCTTTTACAGCAGCCCAGATTCCTGACATTGATGGCCGAAAGTATCCTAAAGAACTGGCCGGTGCTGATCTTTATCCAAATGGAATTCCCATCTATCTGGAGCAGGATCTGCCAAAACTGATCAAAGAATTAAATGTGGTTGATTGTGTTTTCGCGTACAGCGATGTTCCATACCCACGCGTTATGAATGTTAGTGCGCTGGTTAATGCCTGCGGCGCTAATTTTATCCTCTTAGGCCCTGGCGAAACCATGCTTAAGAGTACTAAACCGGTTATTGCTGTTGGCGCTACCCGCACAGGTTGTGGCAAAAGTCAGACTTCACGCAAAATCGTTGAAATTCTGATGGCAAAAGGATTAAAAGTAGTTGCAGTTCGCCACCCTATGCCTTATGGCGACCTGAACGAGCAAAGAGTTCAGCGTTTTGCAACGGTTGAAGATCTGAAAAAACACAAATGTACCATCGAAGAAATGGAAGAATACGAACCACACGTTGTTCGTGGTAACGTTATTTATGCTGGTGTTGATTACCTGGATATTCTCCGCGCTGCCGAAAATGATCCTGATGGTTGTGATGTAGTTCTTTGGGATGGCGGAAATAACGACTTCCCGTTCTACAAACCTAACCTTACCATTTGTGTTGCCGACCCACACCGTCCGGGTGCTGAAGTTGGATACTATCCTGGTGAAGTAATGGCTCGTATTGCCGATGCAATTGTTATCAACAAAATTGACTCTGCTGATATCGCTAACATCCAGATCGTCCGCAATAATATTGCAAAGATCAACCCGAATGCTTTGGTTATTGACGGCGCTTCACCGCTTACTGTCGACAAACCTGAACTTATCCGCGGAAAACGCGTTTTAGTGGTTGAAGATGGTCCAACTCTTACTCATGGTGAGATGAAAATCGGTGCAGGCACAGTTGCTGCAAATAAATTTGGTGCTGGCGAACTTGTTGACCCACGTCCTTATGCTGTTGGCAAACTGGCCGAAACTTTCCGTATTTATCCTAATATAGGCACCTTGCTTCCTGCAATGGGATACGGCGACGAACAAACCCGCGACCTCGAAAAAACAATCGAAAATACGCCTTGCGATGCTGTGGTAATTGCCACCCCTATCGATCTGAACCGGATTATCAAGATTAACAAACCTTGCGTTAAAGTTGGATACGACCTGCAGGAAATCGGCAAACCCGACCTTACTGGCATCCTTGATGAGTTTGTAAAGAAACACAACCTCGTTAAATAAATTTTATTTCAGAAAAGCGGCCAGTAGTGGCCGCTTTTTTTATGAAATACTATTAACAACCTATGAAAACTACAGAGGTAATTTTGTAGTTTTGTCAATGCAACAAATAACAGAATTTACTGACGATCAAATGACCCTTTTCCAAACATGAGTTTCCCTGTTTTACTGCCTGCCAGATCTGCTTTTTTGATACTATTTTGAGTTGCTATCGCTGATTGTTTTGAATTAAAATTTCATCCATAAAACATAAAAGTACAAAAACCGAAGAAAATGAAAGATAAAAGCCTGGTTTCAATCACCGATTTTAACAAAGATCAATACCTGCGGATATTAGAGATAGCAGCTGACTTCGAAAAAAATCCCAACCAGAAATTATTGAACAACCATGTTGTTGCATCCCTATTTTTTGAACCTTCAACCCGTACACGTCTGAGTTTCGAAACTGCTGCCAACCGCTTGGGTGCGCGTGTTATTGGCTTTAGCGACAGCGGTTCCACAAGCGTAAAAAAAGGCGAATCGCTCAAAGACACCATCATTATGGTGAGTGGCTATGCTGATATTATTGTTATGCGCCACCCTCGCGAAGGCGCCGCACGATGGGCCAGCGAAGTCTCATCTGTTCCGGTAATTAATGCAGGCGATGGAGCTAACCAGCACCCAACGCAATGTTTACTCGATATGTACAGCATTATGCAGACACAGGGTACGCTCGACAACCTGAACATCGCATTTGTCGGTGACCTGAAATACGGGCGAACCGTGCACTCACTGGTGCAGGCCATGTGCAATTTCAATGCTAACTTTCACCTGGTTTCACCCGAAGAACTCAAACTTCCAAGTTCATCGAAAATGCATATTAAAAACAGTAATCTCTCCTATACCCAATACACCGAGTTAGGTGATATAATTCCTGTGGCCGATATTATTTATATGACCCGGATCCAGAAAGAACGCTTCAGCGATCCCCTTGAATACGAAAAAGTTAAAAACAGCTATGTGCTGACGAAATCGATGCTCGAAGGATGCAAACCCAATATGAAAATCCTTCATCCACTGCCACGCATCAATGAAATAAGTGAAGATGTAGATGAAACACCTCAGGCTTTTTATTTTAAACAAGCTGAAAATGGGGTGTATGTGCGACAGGCATTGTTAGCAGCCATAGCAGGAGTTAAATAATTGATTTCAGAAACCAGGAAAAATACTTCATCTAAAATGAATAAAGAACAACGTCACCTGAATGTTACAGCTATCGAAAATGGTACTGTAATCGATCATATTCCGGCAAATAATGTATTCAAAGTACTTCACATTCTTAACCTGGAGAATAATAAAAACCAGGTACTCTTCGGCGACAACCTCGATAGCCGGAAATACGGCAAAAAAGGCCTGATTAAAGTTAGCAACACTTTCTTTGAAGGCAATGAAATTAATAAGATCGCTTTGGTCGCTCCTACAGCAACCTTTATTGAGATCAAAAATTTTAATGTTGTCACCAAAAAGCAGGTTGAAGTTCCTGATCAGATTAAAAGTATTGTAAAATGTTTTAATCCGAACTGTATTTCAAATGTCGAAAATGTACCCAGCCGGTTTACTGTTGTTGACAAGGAAAACATGAAACTCCTATGTCATTACTGCGAAAAAATAACCGCCAGGAACAATATCGTTTTCTTCTAGGCATACCTTATGCAACATCTTATTTTACAATAACTGTCAGGATTCTGTCAATTTTAACTTTTATCAATTTTATAATTATCCGAACCAAGTGAAAAATACAATTCTGCTTTTTGTCATCTGTAGCCTGGGATCAGTTTCATTTGCCCAAACCCTCAATAAAGATAAAGGCACCTTTAAGACTTACGAACCGGGTTATTTTCAGAACTCTATTCTGAAAGGAATCGAAGAATTTGAATCCCAAAAAGGAATAGCAAAACAACCCTCCACCTTTAAGGTTGACATTTCAACTTTAAACATACCTGCCTCAAAGGATGATTTCAAATCGTTCTGGCACAACGCACCTGTTTCGCAAGGAAATACCAATACCTGCTGGTCCTTCTCAACCACCTCGTATTTAGAATCTGAAATATTCCGGACCACCGGTCAGAAAGTCAGCCTATCCCCTATCCATACTGCTTATTACGAGTATATCGAAAGGGCCGAAAACTGGGTAAAAACACGCGGAAACATGAATTTTGGCGAAGGATCGGAAGGAAATGCAGTAACCAAAATATGGAAGAAATATGGTATAGTTCCCCTTGCCGATTACAGCGGGCTCAAACCAGGACAGGCATTTCACACTCACGAAAAGATGTTTGAGGAACTGAAAAATTATGCCGAATTCGTAAAGAAAAACAATATCTGGGATGAGACTGCTGTAGTTAACAATTTCAAAAGCATTCTGAACTACTACATTGGAACACCTCCGGCTAAAATTCTTGTTAACGGCAGGGAAATTACTCCTCTGGAATACATGACCAACGTGCTTAAATTCAATCCTGCCGATTACTGCGATGTGCTCTCTTACATGCAGGAACCTTACTGGAAACAGGTTGAATACCATGTTCCTGATAACTGGTGGCACAATGCTGACTATTATAATATTCCGCTCGATGATTTTATGACTGTACTCAAAAAATCAATTAAAGCCGGATATACGCTGGCAATAGGCGGCGACGTTTCCGAAGCCGGATTCCTTGCCCGTGAAGCAAATGCAGCAGTTGTCCCTTCGTTCGATATCCCTTCAGCTGCTATTGATGAAAACGCACGTCAGTTTCGCTTCAGCAACGAAACTACTACCGACGATCACGGATTGCATATTGTCGGATACCTCGAGAAAGATGGTGTAACCTGGTTCCTTGTAAAAGACTCAGGAGCAGGCAGCCGCACAGGCGGAATAGAGAAAAACAAAAACTTTGGGTACTACTTTTTTCACGAAGATTATGTGAAATTAAAAATGATGGACTTCATGGTACATAAGGATATGATGAAAGATTTTTTACCTAAGTTTAAATAGGGTTTAGGGGTTAGGATGTTGGGATTAGGGATTACGATCAAAAGTTTTATCAGCTGGTCAGAGATTAATCCCTTACTCATGTTTATAAGTTATCCTTTCCCTAACTCCTGAAACCAAATCCCAAAACGCACAAAAATGCAACAACATTCCCGCATACAACACGAAGACGAGCCAAGCGAAGGTTATATTAAAAAACTGATTGCCCAGGGCGAACATCAGCAACTCGATTTCAAATTCGGAATCAACGATTCCCGAAAAATAGCCCGTACCCTTGCAGCTTTTGCTAATACCGACGGAGGTCGCCTCCTGATCGGAGTAAAAGATAATGGATCAATCGCAGGCGTCCGTTCAGAGGAAGAATTTTATATGGTACAGGCTGCTTCAGAAATGTATACACGTCCTGTTGTTCCATTCGAAGTAAAAGAATGGACAGTAAGCCAAAAGCGGGTTCTCGAAATCATTGTGCCTGCAGTGAAAGACATATTGCATTCAGCTCCGGTTGAAAAAGATGATTATTTGATTTACATCAGGGTGAATGATGAAAATTATTCGGTCAACAGCGTATGGCTTAAAGCATATAAATGGAAAAATCTGAAAACCGGTACGTTTATCCGGTTCACAGAGAGTGAAAAATTCCTGCTGAGTTACCTTGAAACAGAACCTGTAATCACACAATCAAGATACTGTAAACTATCTAAAATAAAAAGCAAAACAGCTGAGAATATTTTAGCCGGGTTTGTAGCAATAGGAATGATTAGTATTGTTTTTACAAAACATGGTGTACAATATAAGCTTAGCGACGAATACACAAAGCTTACCCCCGAACAGCGGCTGAAAAAGATCACTATCCACGTTTCGAAATAAACTTAGCTATGGTTGTAATTATTTCTCCTGCTAAAACGCTTGATTTTGAAAGCATTGCACCTGAAAGCATTACAAGTCTTGCTCATTTTGCAAAAGATGCCGACTATCTTGCTGCTAAGTTAGGAAAGCTTAATCCTCCTCAACTTGGCTCTTTGCTTGATATATCCCCGAAACTGGCTCAATTGAATGCCGGACGCTATGCAACATGGAAATCAGCACCCGCCAAACAGGCTGTTTTTGCATACAATGGAGATGTTTATGATGGTCTCAACGCCTGCACACTTTCGATCGAAGAGATAGAATTTGCTCAGCAATATGTACGGATTTTGTCAGGTTTGTATGGCCTTCTGCGTCCCCTCGACCTTATTAAACCCTATCGTATTGATATGGGAACACCTTTTGCAACACCAAAAGGCAAAAACCTCTATTCCTATTGGGGTGATCGTATAGCTGACCACTTAAAAAAAACAATAAAGGAATCAGGGAATAATGTTCTTATAAACCTGGCTTCCCAGGAATACTTTTCAGCTGTTAATACTAAGAAACTGAATGCACGGATTATAACACCGGCATTTAAGGATAAGAGTAATGGCAAATATAGTATGGTCTCCTTTTTTGCCAAGAAAGCCCGTGGTATGATGAGCCGGTATATCATTCAGAATGCGGTATCCGATTATGAAATGTTGATGGGGTTCGATGACGGAGGTTACCACTTTAACAATGACCTGTCAAAAGGCGACAACTGGGTTTTTACCCGGGGCTGATACTCTGTTGATGGAAAATAGTTTTAAACCTGAAAAAGTGAATAAGTTTCTAAAGAGTTTCCAGAATGCGTTACGGGGTCTGACTTTCATTTTCAAAAGCCAGCCTAATGCGCGCATCGAATTAAGCATCACAGGCATTGTAATTATAACTGCTATTCTACTTAGGATCAGCCCCTCCGAGTGGATAATTATACTTCTTTGCATTGCAATGGTTCTGGCTCTTGAAGGAATCAATACTGCTATTGAAGTACTTGCCGACAAACTTCATCCTGACTTTGATGCGGAGATTGGAAAAGCAAAAGATTTAGCTGCTGCTGCTGTTCTGATATGCTCCATAGTTGCAGCCATCATAGGATTTATTATTTTTGTTCCGCGTTTTATAATTCTATTTTAAAATCAAATTGAAATAAAGGTATAAAATCTGCATCAATCAACATTTCACAACCCTTGTCCTTTAATCCTGAAAACCGCACACCCCAGCTCTTTCCCTTAAAATCTAAAGCTTATAATTTATGATACTTATTGCCGACGGAGGCTCCACTAAAACAGATTGGCGCCTGATAAAAGAAGGAAGAGAATACAAACAGGTACAAACCTCCGGATTTAACCCATACCTGATTGGAAGTGATGAAATAGAAGCAATACTCTGGAAAGAACTTCAGCCTTTTATTGACAACAGCGCTGTATCGGTTATTTATTATTACGGTGCTGGTTGCTCTACCCCTGTTAAAAACATGCTTGTAGAAGCTGCATTTGAGAAAGTCTTTCCTAATGCTGCCATTAATGTTAGCCACGACCTGCTTGCAGCATCGCACGCATTATGCGGCGATGAAGAAGGTATAGCCGCAATACTCGGAACCGGATCAAATTCTTGCTTTTACGATGGGAAAAATATTACCGAAGGTATCTTTTCACTGGGCTACTTTTTTGGCGACGAAGGCAGCGGAGCCTACCTTGGCAAACAGCTATTAACTGCATTTTTACACAAGGAACTTCCTGACGATATTAAAAATAAATTCCTGGAAAAATACACCATGAGTCTCGAAAGCATACTGGATGCCGTATACACCAAACCTGCACCAAGTCGTTTTCTGGCTTCTTTCAGCAAATTTATTAACGACAATCGCGATCATCCATATATTTATAACCTGATTGCACAGGCTTTCAGGGCCTTTTACAAGTATCAGGTTTGCTGTTATTCGAAACATAAAGAAGTTCCGGTACATTTCGTAGGATCGGTGGCATATCATTATAAAGATATTCTCACAACAATAGGACTTGAATTCGGTATTAAAACCGGAAAATTTATACAGGCGCCTATCGATGGGCTCGTGGATTACCACCACGAAAACAAATAGTGTTATTCGATTTCTTTTTCTTATAATTCAAAAATCAGGGAGACTTTTTTGCCCAAAAAATCCATTCTAAATCAGGCAATTGATATTCCTATATCATTTACACTTTCTGTGCTAGGCAGTTAATAATCATGGTTCTACTGCGAATTTAATGGAAATTGTTTTTAAAAGGATGGAAGTCCGAAGACCAAAGAAAGTATCAATTTGGAATTGGTCCTATTGATAGTTAACATTTATACAAATGCAATTGATCAACAAATCCCAATTTAAGGATAAATGAAGTTTCCAGTTAAACTTCTGGCTTCCAACAAAATATTTTTACCCACTAAATTAGCAGTAGAACCATCATAAATCAATTATCTCTGACAAGAATATAGTTGCGGACTCTATTCCTTACTCTTCCCTGGCTCAAATCGCAACGATCCTGAATTAATACAATACCGTAAACCTGTAGGTTTTGGACCATCATTAAATACATGCCCCAGATGACCACCGCATCTGGCACACATAACCTCAATCCGCACCATTCCATGACTGATATCTTTTTTCTCAAGAATATTCTTATTTACTGAGGGTTCGTAAAAAGCCGGCCAGCCGCAACCCGAATTATATTTTGTACCTGAAGTAAAAAGTTCAGAACCGCAGGCTGCACAATAATATATCCCTTCGTTAAAAAAATTATCATACTCACCGGTGTATGGTCTTTCAGTACCTTTCTCCCTAAGAATATTAAACTGAACCGGGCTTAAAAGGCTGCGCCATTCGTCATCACTCTTTTTTATTTCAGTTGTATCCATAGCTGCTTCGGTTACAATTTTATTGTTCACTTTTGTTACTGCTTGTTGTCCGCATGCAGAAACCCACACACTTATCAATATCAGCATCCATATCGATTTATAATTAACAGGCATAGTCAGGCTTTGATATTCTGTTCACTTTATACAAATAAACAGTTTCACTGCATCTAAAGTTTAAACGGAGATAAAATTAGCTTTATTTGTTTTTCAATAAAATAATGAATACTCCTTCAGAATCAGGATTAATCCCGCTCCATTCAATTATTATAATTAAGTTGTGAAGCTGATGCTGAGATACTTGTGGAAAGAATTCCTGTAACCAGGTACATTTTATTTTGCTACCTCCTCAGGCATAAAATAAGCCGGTGATTGTAAAAAAATATCTTCCGGATATCCTACACCTGTAAGTGTAAGTCCTTTTGCCGGGACTGAGTATCCAGCTTCGCACCGGTTATGGCTGTTGATAATCTGCTGGAATTGCTCACCTGATATTTTACCTCGGCCAACATCGAGCAATGAGCCTACAACAGCCCTTACCATGTTTCGTAAAAACCGGTCAGCCCTGATAGTGAATTTCATAAAATGATCATATTCCGCCCATTGGGCATGTTTGATAGTGCAGAAATAATTATTTACCTGGGTATGAACTTTGCTGAAACTCTGAAAATCGTGCCTTCCGTTCATCAGTTCGGCGCATTCGTTCATACTGTCAACCGAAAGATCACCATTTACCAGGAAGGCATTATTATAA
>CAIJPI010000285.1 GCA_903822525.1 uncultured Bacteroidales bacterium
TAAAACCGGGATCGCTACCTGACAACTTAAATGAGTCGAATTTAAAACACTGATTGAAAGCGCATTACAATCAGAAAATATTTACCTGAAATCATGTAAAAAAAATACATATTTATTATTGCGTACTATTTTTAAAACTACTTTTATAGACGATATGAATATTTATTCTAAACGCTATCACGTAATTATTAAATCCATGAAAAAAATCCTTTTTCCCTTGACTGTATTGGTCCTTTTAACCTTTCAGAATGTTACAGCTCAGACCAACGACTTTTATGATGATGCCGAAACCATCAAATTAAAAACATCAGGTGTTGAGGTGTTGGGCGAAATTGCTAATCCCGGCAAGATTAGTCTTGAAACATTGACACTTCGCTCGGTAATTGTTAAAGAAACTCTTTTGCAGGATGGGAAGGATAAGTTTGTTGGTGCCTATCGCTATGATGGTTATTCGTTGTATGATATTCTGAACAACGTAATCCTTAAAAAGAAAAACGAAGCTGAATTTCAACCGATCATCGACTTATACGTTGAAATTGAGAATAATAAAGGCGAAAAAGTAGTTTTCAGCTGGGGCGAACTCTATTATCCTATTCACAGGCACGAAATACTTATTGCAACCCAGGTTGCCCGCATTGTGCCTTCAAAAACAAAAGACTTATGGCCTTTGCCCTCAGATTCAAGACTTGTAGTTGCTTCTGATTTGCTTACACACCGCAATATAAGCAACCCGACCCGGATTACGGTGAAATCGTATTCCGGAAAGTTTAAAATCACCAAAGGAATGAGCCCGATGAATAGTAAGAGTTTTACAATTTCGGATGATACCAGGAAACTGGATGAAATCAGCGCTTTGCCTTCTGACCTTGTAAAACTAACTTATCCGGTAGTTTTCTATGGCAGAGGCCGGGGCATTCATGGAACCACGCCATTTACAGGAGTTTTATTGAAAGAATTGCTTGCAAAATATGTGGCTGTGAATGAAAAGAACCTAAAAACAGGAATGTTTATTATTGCCGGTAAAGATGGGTATCATGCAACTTATACCTACAGCGAAATAATGAACAGGAATGACCAGGCCGAATTTTTAGTAATCCCATCTGAAAAAGGCACTGACGGAGGCGATTTTCAGGTATACCCGGCAATAGATTTTTTCTCCGACCGAGCCATAAAATCGGTTGAATCGATTCGGTTTGTGAATATTGGAAATTAAGAGGAGTGATAGAATATATTTGTATCAGGGAAACTCTAAATTTGAAATCCATATGAAGACGAGACTGAGTTTAAGCTGGTTGTTTTTAACTTTATTTCTGGTAATTTGTTTTAATCTGAAAGCTCAGAAACAAATGAAAGATATTTCAGGTGAACTTATTATTTTTCATGCCGGGAGTTTATCAGTCCCGATGAAAGAGATTGCTTCGGCATTTAACAAGATATATCCCAACGTAAAAATTCTCTCTGAGTCAGCAGGTTCGGTAGCTTCGGCACGAAAAATCACGGACCTTAACAGGCATTGCGATATTATGGCATCAGCCGATTATTCAGTTATTGATAAAATGCTGATTCCCAGGTATGCGGATTGGAATATTAAATTCGCTTCGAACGAAATGGCAATCGTTTATTCGGGTAAAAGCCGGTATGCCGGCAAAATCAATACACAAAACTGGTACGAAACACTGATGAAGCCGGATGTGGCATTTGGCAGGGCTGATCCGAACAGCGATCCTTGCGGCTACCGCACCGTAATGATGCTTCAACTGGCTGAAAAGTATTATAAGAAACCGGGACTGGCTAAAAATATTATGGATAAGGACGAGGAATACAACCGCCCGAAAGAGGTTGATCTGCTCGCATTAATCGAATCAGAAAGCATAGATTATATTTTTATCTATCGTTCAGTTGCTATACAACACAACTTAAAATACTTAGTCCTTCCCGACCAGGTGAACTTAAAAAATCCAGCCTGCGCAAACCTATATGCAACTGCAAAAGTCGAGATTAATGGAAATAAACCCGGAGCAAAAGAGGTAATGACCGGCGAGCCTATGATTTATGGTGTAACAATTTTAAAGGATGCGCCAAACAAAGCAGCAGCCGAAGCATTTGTTGCGTTTCTGCTTACGAAAAACCAGGGAATGAAAATTATGGAAAAGGACGGGCAGCCTTCGGTGATACCGATGCCGGTGCAAAATTTCGATAAATTGCCGGCAGCACTGAAGCCGTTTGCGCAGAAAAAATAGATTTACTCTTTATACTGTTTTTGTTTTCAATCAATTAAGCTATGCACAGGTATTCCACTTTCCAGCTTGTATTTTTATTCCTGGGTGCATTGCTTTTACTTTTTATACTGGCCCCGTTGCTGGGGATGTTCTTTGCAACACAACCGACAGAATTGGTTGATACCTGGCGCGAAGCAGAAGTAAGGGAAAGCATCTGGCTTACCTTATGGGTTTCGATGGCTGCTACGGTAGTATTTGCCTTTGCAGCCATACCTTTTTCGTACCTGATGGCACGTAAGGAATTTCCCTTGAAAAGACTGGTAACAGGTATTATTGATCTTCCGGTTGTAATTCCACATTCAGCGGCCGGTATAGCGATATTAGGGTTTGTTTCGCGCAATTCGGTGCTGGGCAAAGCAGGATCAGCAGTAGGACTTGATTTTGTGGGACATCCGGCCGGAATTGCCGTAGCAATGGCTTTTGTAAGCATTCCCTACCTTGTGAATGCTGCCCGTGATGGTTTTCACTCCGTGCCGTTGCGGCTTGAAAAAGCAGCATTTGTTTTAGGTGCTACGCCGGCACGGGTATTCTTCACTATTTCACTTCCTTTAGCCTGGCGAAATATTGTATCAGGCCTTATACTGATGTTTGCACGTGGAATGAGCGAATTTGGCGCTGTGATTATTGTTGCTTATCATCCTATGATAACTCCTGTGCTGATCTATGAGCGGTTCGGAGCTTTCGGACTTAAATATGCCAGGCCGGTTTCGGTACTGTTTATTCTTATATCGCTTTCCTTTTTTATCCTGCTTCGCTTTCTTGCGCGCGAAAAAAACAAATCCCGGTAAGTATGCTTGAACTTAAAAATATTTCACTCAGCAACACTGGATTCAGTTTGAAGGACATCAGTTTCAAAGTGAATAAAGGAGAATATTTTATCCTCCTTGGAATGTCGGGTGCAGGCAAATCGATGTTACTCGAAATGATTGCAGGGCTTACCAATCCTGACAGCGGTGAAATACTTTTAAACGGAAAGAATATCGAAACAAGCAAACCGTATGAACGCGAAGTTGGCCTGGTTTTCCAGGATCATGCCATATTTCCGCATCTCACTGTAGGTGCTAATATCGGATATGCATTAAAACGACAGGCATTAAGCCATGCACAAAAACAGGAAGAAATCATATCTATTGCCGATCGGATTCATATCGGACAACTTCTGAACCGCCAGCCTTCAACCTTATCAGGTGGTGAGCTTCAGCGGGTTGCTTTAGCCCGTACATTGGTACAGAAACCGGAAGTGCTTCTGCTGGACGAACCATTAGCTGCTATCGATACCAAACTTAGATCAGAAATCCGTTCGTTGCTCAGGCAACTCAACCGCGAAGGCCAGACCATTGTGCATGTAACGCATGATTTTGATGAAGCTATTTCTTTGGCAAATCGTATTGCCATTATCCATGAAGGCAAAATAATACAAACCGGCACACCTGAAGAGGTTTTCGCTTCTCCCCGCTCGGAATTTGTTGCTCATTTTGTGGGAATCAGGAACTTTTTTAAAGCATCCTTTACGGAAACTGAAACAGGCTGTATAGCTGAAATAGCAAAGGGATTACGTATTGTTTCAACTCATAAATCAGGTCCCGGAGAAGGATACATAATGATCCGGGGTGAAGATTTAACGTTATCAGTTGAAAATTACGAAAGCAGCGCCCGAAATAATTTTATGGGGAAGATTATTGAAGTGTCAGGTTCAAGAACCGGTATTGATGTTATTGTTGATATTGGCGTTCCGATACATGTAAGTGTAAGCAAAGAGTCAGTGCATAGTCTTGGCTTAGCTGAAGGGAAATCAGTGTGGGTGCATTTTAAGGCTTCGGCTATAAATAGTATTACAAAATAATTCTATCAGGCGGCTTAATACCAAATGTGCTTCAGGAAACAAAGGATTTTTATTTAATAACTGAATTCCCGATTTAAAGGAATTGCTTCAAATTATCAGTACAAATCCAGAATATTTTAAAATATATTTGACATATAAGTCTATTATTCAACGTTTTATACCATCTGACAGGATGGTATCTGTTTGCAACTTTCGTAAGTAAGGGGAGCCTCAAAATCAAGCACTTACATCATTTTGTAAGTGGTTTTTTATGTCCACGCCAGAAATACGCTGAATCAGGGGAATGTCAAGAGGCTGATAATGAGCGTAATTTTAAATTTTATCCGGGCAGGTGGCTTTTTTCATTATGCAGTGCTATTTGTAGTAACTTTCTGATATTATCTCTTTTTAATATCGTAATCACTGATGACCGCCTGGCAAATGATCTTATGATCGAGGCTGGAGGGTGGGTTTTTTACCATACTTTTATAGACCTGAAAGGTAATTGTCAGAATTAAAAACAAGAACAAAAAATGAAAAGAGCAACAAACACAAATTCAGCACAAATCACATCCGCGTTGAAAGCAGTGATGATACAATCACTATTTATTACAACATTGACTCTGTCCATTTATTCCTGTAAAAAAAGCAGTGATGATCAGGTTACAACATCCCAAACAGTGGCCCAGATCGTATATACATCCGATCTGCACTATGGTATTTCACGAACTTTCCGGGGTGTGACAACTGATGCTGCTACAGTAAATCAGGCTCTCGTTCAGCAGATTAATGCCCTTCCTGTGGCAACTTTTCCGAATGACGGAGGTGTTAATGCAGAAAAAAAAATAAGCACTATAGATTACCTGATCATCACAGGAGATATTTCAAGCCGTGAGCAGACAGGGCCTCCCCAGATCCAGTCTTCAGCTGCTTCCTGGGGACAGTTTGAAAACTCGTATCTCAGTGGGATCACCCTTAAAAATGCATACCACCAGAGTTCAGTCATAGTACTGTCAGGCGGGAATCATGATGTTTCGAATGCAATCGGTTATTACAATGCCATGCTTCCTGAAAAAGATCCTACAACCATGGTCAATATCTATAATATGATGCTTAAACCCACGACTTACAAGACCAATGCATCGTATGATTATACTACTGATAAGATCAACTACTCAAGAGACATTGTGGGTGTTCACCTAATGTTTGTAACCATCTGGCCCGATTCGGCCGCCAGGGTATGGATGGCAAACGATCTGTCGAAAGTCAGTTCAACCACACCGGTCATTATTTTCACCCATGATCAGCCTGATATTGAAACAAACCATCTCACAAATCCAAATGGAACCCATACTATCAATTCAACCGACAAATTTGAAAATATTGTTGCTGAGGTTTGTAAAGACGGTATCACGATATCTGCCCCCACTACAATTGAACAGAAAGCCTTTGTGTCGTTTCTCCAGGCCCACCAGAATATTAAAGCATATTTTCACGGGAATGAGAATAAAAACGAATTTTATGTTTACAAAGGCCCCGATAACAATATAAGCCTGAAGGTGTTTAGGGTCGATTCTCCGATGAAAGGCCTTGTTTCGGGAAGTGATGCACCAGACGGCATAGGCGATGAAAAGAAGCTATCCTTCCAGGTTATCGCCATTGACGGAGCCACGAAGACAATGACTGTTCGCGAATGTCTGTGGAATACCACGGGAGCAACTTCGCTACTGGTTTGGGGCGCAAACTCGACTATTTCGCTGAATTAAATCCAAGTTCTTCATTTTCAGTTGGAAAAACCGCAGATCCTGACCACCTTCCGCCGATTTTGGCTGACCACCTTAGTTTATTGACAATCAACAAATGGAGCTGATCATGTTTTCCCGGCGAAGGCTGGTCAAAGCGAACGTTTTTTCCACAACAGGTACTTCACACTATTCGTATGCGGTACAGTTTGAGCATTTGCGTAAACAGCCAAATAATAAATTATCAATACTTGCACCAATTGCATGTTTTGATAATTAAATGCATATCTTTGTCTTATGACAAATTACACAAGCAGAAAGCAATATTTAAGCAAACTGGAGTTTTATAAAAACAAGGACCTTATCAAAGTAGTAAGTGGTTTACGCAGGTCCGGAAAAAGTACTTTGCTTGAACTTTACCGTGAACATTTGCTGAAACAAGGCATTGGCAAGCGACAAATTCAGTTTTATGATTTTGAATTACCTGAAAATTACCTGAATAAATCGTGGAGTGATATTTACTTTGAGATAAAGAAAAAAATGCAGGCCAATAAAACAAATTATGTTTTTTTAGATGAAGTTCAAAATATACCATTTTTTGAAAAATTAGTGGATGGTCTTTTTGCCACACAAAATACAGATATTTACATAACGGGTTCCAATGCTTTTTTGCTGAGTAGCGAATTAGCAACTTTGTTGAGCGGCCGTTACATAGAAATTTCTATCTTGCCTTTTTCGTTTAATGAATACTTACTAACGCGCCAAATTGACACGAGCAACAAGTATCTCAATTACGAAGCTTTGTTTTTTGACTATGTAAACGAAACTTCATTGCCCAAAGGAGTGGAATTGAGAGAAAGCGGTTTTGATAAAATTTATGAATATCTATCCGCTATTTATACTACAATTATAGAAAAAGACATAACACAACGACACCAGATAAACGACAAACGGGCTTTTGCAAATATTGCGAAATTTGTGGCTTCTAATATTGGAAATGCACTTTCGCCAAGCAATATTTCCACAACACTCAAGCGTGACGAACAATATATACATCACGCCACAGTAGAAAAATACATTGAATATCTGGTAGAGAGTTTTGTATTTTACAAAGTAAACCGCTTTGATTTGAAAGGCAAAAAACAATTGGCTACACAAGAAAAATACTATTTGGCAGACGTTGGTTTATTGAACGTTTTGGTTGGTAAAGAGCGTATACATGACAGAGGTCATATTTTAGAAAATATTGTTTATTTAGAACTATTACGCAGAGGTAATAAAATTTGGACAGGAACATCCCGAAACACAGAAGTAGACTTTGTTTGCAAAACTCCTAAAGGCGACATTGAGTACTATCAGGTTGCGTGGCAAATGACAAACGAAAGCATTGTAGAACGTGAGTTTGGGGCATTAGAAAAAATAAACGATAATTATCCGAAATACTTGCTCACAACAGATTCGTTTACTCAAAACCGAAACGGAGTAAAACACTATAACGTATTTAATTGGCTACTTGACGATTGAAATTCAATAATAACCATTACAGTTCAATTGTGTGAAGAGTTCGAAGGGTTCAAGGGTTCAAATGTTCAAGGGTTCAATTGTTTGAAGGGTTTGAAGAGTTACAGAGCTGCAGAGTTTGAAAAGTTTGAAGAGTTTCAGTGTCGCCCCCTCGCTCCCTCGCCACCTCACTCCATCTCTCCGTGTCTCCGTGTCTCTTCCTGTTCTCAGTGCCTCCGTGGTAAAAAGGGTTTTGGGGTTAGGATTTAGGGGTTAGGGATCGAAATCGTGCAGTCAGCAGTCGCTCCCTCACTCCATCTCCCTCACTCCATCTCTTCGTGCCTCCGTGGTAAAAAAATCCACTGAAAACACAGATAACTCACAGATTCACACTGCAATCAGTGCCATCAGTGGATCCGCTCCCTCGCCCCATCGCCTCATAACTCTCAGTGTCTCTCCGTGTTCTTAGTGCCTCCGTGGTTAGAGGGGTTAGGGGTTAGGA